>NZ_JBHYMK010000002.1:136723-214382 GCF_042743065.1 Streptomyces sp. NPDC058872 | reverse complement strand
TGGATCGAGGTGGACTGGAAGTGTCCCTTGGTGGATGTTCCGTACCACATCGAGTCGTTGGCGGAACCGGGTCCGTACCACAGCACGTCCCAGAAACCGTCCCCGTCGAAGTCGCCGTTCACGGGGGTGTAGGTGCCGTTCACGGTGACGTCGGCGGCCTTGGAGAACGTGGTGCTGCGGTCACCGCTTCCGTACCAGATGGCGTCCGGGTCCGCTCCCGGCCCGTACCACAGGACGTCGAACGTTCCGTTGCCGTTGAAGTCGCCCACCACGGGCGTGTAGGTGCCGTTCACTTGGATCGAGGTGGACTGGAAGTGTCCCTTGGTGGATGTTCCGTACCACATCGAGTCGTTGGCGGAACCGGGTCCGTACCACAGCACGTCCCAGAACCCGTCCCCGTCGAAGTCCCCGGACACCGGCACGTAGGTTCCCGAAACCCCGACGTCGGACCCCTTGTTGAAGTTCAGGTCCCTGTCGCCCTTGCCGTACCAGATGGCGTCCGGAGCGGCACCGGGGCCGTACCACAGGACGTCGTCCTTCCCGTCGCCGTTGAAATCGCCGGCGACGGGAACGTAATCCCCGCTCACCTCGATGGAGCGCGAAGTGAATTCCCCTTCCACGGACGTTCCGTACCACAGGCTGTCGTGACCGGAGCCCGGCCCGTACCAGAGCACGTCCTTGAAGCCGTCTCCGTCGAAGTCTCCTGACACCGGCGTGTAGCTGCCGTTCACGGTGACGTCGGCGGCCTTGTGGAACGTGGTGCTGCGGTCGTTCCTTCCGTACCAGATGGCGTCCGGATCCGCTCCCGGCCCGTACCACAGGACGTCCGTCCTGCCGTCCCCGTTGAAATCGCGGACGTGCGTGCCACTGCCGCTCGTGCCGCACGCCGCTGCCGTGAACGAGGTGCCGCTCCAGGTGCCGTTCCCGCCGTCCGGCCCGTCGGCCGTGAGGTTCGGCGCACCGCAGATCCGTGCGTCGTGCGCGGAGTCGAACGGCATGCCTCCGTCGCCGTTCGCCCAGCAGCCCGGCGAGGACCAGATCTGGAGGTGGAGGTGGGAGACGCCCATGTTGCCCCGCTGGCCGGGCGCGGCGACGGCCCCCACCGATTGCCCCGCGTCGACCCTGCCTCCGGTGAGGGCGCTGTCGATGTGGGTGAGTGCGATGCTCCGGCCGTCATCGGCGTTGATGCACAGCGTCCCGGTCGAAGCGCCGTAGGAGGAGACGGTTCCCCCGAGCGGCGCCCGGACGTTCCTGCCCGAGGCCGAATCGTCGCACCCGGACCCGGTCAGATCGAGGCCGTACCGGGACGTCCCGGTGTGCGAGACGCTGCCGTCGTAGCCCTGGCAGACGTTCCACGAGCTTCCGATGTCAAAAGGGGAGGCCAGATCCCCGTCTGCTGCCTGTGCGGAACCCGCGCCCCCCACGATCCCGCTTGCCGCGACGGCCAGGGCGACCGAGATGTTCCGCAGCCGCAGGATCGTTCGGGGGCGCGCCCGGTGTAGATCGGTCAAGGAATGCTCCATGGGTGATGTCACGATGCGGGTGGACGAGGCGCCGGGAGGTCCCCGATCCCGTTCCCCTGCGGGGGGCCCTTCTCCGCGGACTTCCTGAAGTCCGGTCGCGGACGCCGCCTCGTCCGGGTGCCCACCGTTTCACCGCTTCCCGAGCGGTGGTGCGAGAATCGGAGGAACGGAAAAGAGGATTTCCGTGCGAGGGTTCATTCTTTTGGGCGGGCGTGTGCCCATGGACGCCCGGGGAGTCCCGCGTGCTCCCGGGCGTCGGCCGGCGAGCGCGTCCGCCCCGCGAGGTCGAACGGCAAGGGGCCGCCCCTGACGCCCCTGCCGAGCAGCGGGGCGTGGTCGCACCTGCGGGACCCCCGCGGATACTCGTCGGATGGACGGAACAAGCACTTCCTGGGTCAACACCACGCACGACTGGGCCGGCACCGTGGACGTGGACCACCTCGCGGGGATCCGTCAGGAGCCGACGCGGTTCGCTCCGGGCGGGCCGGGACACCTCCTCCTCGAAGTCATCGCCTATGCCGCTGACGAGGCGGCGGGTCGGGGCGGCGGACGGTGCGTGGTCACGCTGCATTCCGACGGCTCCGCGTCGGTGGAGGACGACGGGCGGGGCACCGACACCCGGGTCGACGGGCACGGTCGGGTGGTGAAGAAGCCGGTCATGGCCACGAAGGACCTCCGGTTCTTCGACCTGCCGGAGGCGGAACGGCTTCCGGACGGACATCCGCGTCGCGGGATGTCCGTCGTTGCGGCGCTCAGCGAGCGGCTGGTCCACACCAACCGCCGTCTCAACGGGTCCTGGGTCCAGCACTACGCGCACGGCGTGCCGGTGACCGACCTGGAGCCCGTCGAGTCCGACGGGACCACGGGAACCTGCGTCCGCTTCCTGCCGGACGAGGGCCTGCGTGCGCAGGGGGCGTTCACCTCGGACGATCTGGCGCGATGGTCCGGGCACTGGCCCGAGCTGACCCTCCACATCGAGGACCGGCGTGACGGCGGGGCCGATCGGGTCGCTGGTCGAACCGGTCCCGCACGCGGAAATCCGTCCGGCTGAGGGGCGGTGTCGGACCAGAACGGCGTGGCGGGCCCCTGCTGGCCTCCGTCCCGGCCCTTCGCCCGCGCCGGTTCGGCGGGGACCCGCGGACGCCGGGCGCACTGACGGGGCCCGCGCCGTCCCGGGTGCGCGGCGAGCGTCCGTCTACAGGACGGGCTGCGCCGGCGCGGGGCCCAGGGTGGTGGTACCGGCCGTGCGGTGTCCGAGCCCGGTGCGGTACGCGTCGAGCGCCGCCTCCACCCGCCCGGCGCGGCGCAGGAGATCGCCGAGGAGGCGGCACAGGTCGGCGAGGTCGCCCGCCGCGCCCGCCCGTTCCAGGAGGCTCAGGGCGCGGACGTAGTGCTCCTCGGCCGCCTCGGTGTCCCGGGTGTCCTCGGCGATGATGCCGAGCAGTCGGTGTGCCGCCGCCGCGTGGACCGCCCCGCGCTCCGGAGACAGGCCGCCGAGCACTTCTCGAAGGAGCTCCGCGGCCTCCCCGGAGCGACCGCGCCGGTGCAGCACATCGGCGAGCTCGACGGAGACCTGGCTGCTGTAGAGGGTGGCGCGCCGCGCATCGAGCATGGTCATCGCCGCACGCAACTCCTGCTCCGCTCTTTCGAGTTCACCGTTCTGGGCATACACGTAGCCCCGCATCCAGCGGCAGTTGGCCAGTTCGGTGCGGATCTTCAGTTGCCGGTACATCTCGGCGGCCTTCGCGAGGGAGGCGTCCGCCTCCGCCGTCCGTCCCTCGGCGAGCAGGGTGCGTGCGACCGAGCGGTGCATCCGGGCGATCAGCGCAGGGTCTCCGGCCTGTGGTGCGAGGGCGAGCGCGAGTTCGGCGGCCTGGGCCGCGCGGGCCTGGGCCCCCATGTCCATGTAGGGGCCGATCAGGGCGGTGTGCAGGAGGAGGAGTGCATCCGGATCGTGCAGGCCGGCCAGGTTGATCTCGTCGAGGGTGGACTCCAGGAGGTAGACCGCGTAGCGGAGTTCGCCGGCCAGGTAGTGGGTGACGGCCCGACCGCGGCGCGCCGGCACCCGCGCCGGCAGTGAGGCCTCGGCCAGGGTCCGCTCGGCCTGCTCGAAGTGCTCGCGGGCGGCCACCAGGTCCCCGGTGTCGAGGCGGCACTCGCCGAGGCCCAACTGCGCCGCGGCGCGTTCGTTGACGAGCCCGTGGTCCATCGCCTCGGAGAGGAGTCCGGTGTACAGGGCCGTCGCGTGCTCGGCCTCGCCGTCGGTCAGGGCGCGTTGGGCTTCGGTGAGTCGGAGGCGCAGGGCGGTGGCGAGGTGCGCGGGCCGTCCGGTGGCGAGTTCCTCGAAGGCGACGCCGAGTCGGTCGGCGAGGTGGTGCAGCGCCTCGTCCGAGGGGCGTACGCGGCCGGCCTCCAGGGTGGAGACGTAGGCGGGCGTGTAGGAGGGCTCGGCCACCTGTCTCTGTGTCAGACCGCGTTCGCGGCGCAGTCGCTGCACCCTGCGGCCGATGGTCTCGGGGTCGTCCCGCTTCGCCATGCGCTCCATGATGCCAGTGCCCTTCCGTGGTGCCGGTGGTGCTGCCCGCTCCTGACGGTCCGCACGCCCCTCGATCGCGCTGCCCTTTCCCGGGGCCTTGTGCCTCCGGCGGCCAACCCCCTAGCTTAAGCGGCTACTTAAGCACAATTAACTCACTGCTTGAGAGAGGTCGTCGTGCTCAGAAACGGACGTGCCCGCACGCGCTGGGCCACCTTCGCCGCTGTCGCCACCGCCGCACTGCTCGCCGGCGCACCCGCGGTCGGGGCGGCCCCGGTGCCCGCCGCCGCCCCCGACCCGGTGGTGGCGCACCAGGTCGAGTACTTCGAGGGGCCTGCAGCCGAGCCCCGGCACAAGGAGGTCCCGGAGCGGGTCCCCGCCCGCATCGCCCGTCGCGGGACGCCCGTTGCCGCATCGCCCGTCGCGGCCCTCCAGGAGACCGGGCCGGTCTCCGGACGGCTCGACCTGGTGGTCATGGGCGACGGGTACACCGCCGACCAGCAGGCCGACTTCCACGCCGACGCACGGGCCACGCTCGACGCGGTCTTCGCGATCGAGCCGTACGCGAGCTACCGCGGCCTGTTCAACGTCTGGCTGGTCGACGCCGCCTCCGCCGAGTCGGGCGTCTCCGGCGACCCGACCGCGGACGTCGTGCGGAACACGGCGCTCAGTTCCTTCTTCTTCTGCGAGGACACCGAGCGGCTGCTCTGCGTCGACACCGCGAAGGTCACCGCCTACGCCAACCAGGCCCCCGCCTCCGACATCGTCTTCGTGATCGCCAATTCCGCCAAGTACGGCGGCGCCGGCTACAGCTTCTCCACCCCGCCGACCGGAGCGACGTACCACGGCATCGCCACCATGTCCTCCGACAACGCGCAGTCCTACCTCATAGGCGCCCATGAACTAGGCCACTCGATAGGACTGCTGGCCGACGAGTACCAGTACGCCGGCTACGGCGCCTATCCGTACCGCTCGTCCGCCAGCGCCAACATCTCCGTCACCGCCGACCTCGGCACGCACAAGTGGTACCGCTGGCTCGGCGAACCGGACCCGACCGGTTCGCCGGTGGCGACGTACGAGGGCGGCGACTACTACGAGACCGGCGTCTACCGCCCGACCGCCACCTCCCTCATGCGGACGCTGGCGTCGACGGAGTTCAACCTCGTCGGACGCGAGGCGATGATCGGGGGCTTCTACGCCCATGCGGACGCTGCGACCTCGACCGTTCCGAGCGGTACGCGGATCAAGGCCACCCAGGTGCTGGACGTGCGGCTCGCTCCGCTGGGCGGCCTCGCCGACCTGCGCCTGACCTGGTCCGTCGACGGGAAGCAGGTCACCCGGGCCACCGGGCTCCTGTCGGTGACCCCTGCCGAACTCGGCGCGGTCCGCAGCGGCCAGCGGGTCACGGCCACGGTCACCGACACCACGTCCGCCGTCCGCGATCCCGAGGTCCGCGCGGAGACCGTCAACTCGCTTTCCTGGCGCGTGCGCTGACGGTCCGCAACCACCCGGCGATCGGTTGCCGGCGCACGGGGGCGGGGGGTTTCGACGTGCCCCCCTCCTTCCCCGTTACCCATCGGTAGGCAATGATGGCCGCGAGACCATCCACACGGCCGGGGGCTGGGACACGCGGTGAAGAGCTTCGACGAACGGACCAGGGTGCACGCCTTCCGGGACGACGCCCTGGGGGAGTACGACGCCGTCGGGCTCGCCGCGGCGATCCGGCGGGGCGAGGTGGGCGCCGCCGAAGCCGCTTGGGACGCCGCGGAGCGGGTCCGGGCCGTGGAGGAGCGGCTCCGCGCCGTCCAGGTGCACGCCGACGCCCCCGTGCCCGCTCCCGGGGCCGGGGGAGCCTTCGCCGGGGTGCCGACCTTCGTCAAGGACAACACCGACCACCGGGGGCTGCCGACCGGACACGGGAGCGAGGCCTTCACGCCCGCCCCCGCGCGCCGGCACGCCCCCTTCACCCGTCAGTTCCTGAGCAGCGGCGTCACGGTGCTCGGCAAGACCAGGTTGCCCGAGTTCGGTTTCAGCCCGACCACGGAGTACGAGCACGCCGAACCCGTCCGCAACCCGTGGAACACCGAGCACTCCGCAGGCGGTTCGTCCGGGGGCAGCGCGGCCCTCGTCGCCGCCGGAGCGGTGCCGATCGCACACGCCAACGACGGCGGCGGCTCCATCCGCATCCCCGCCGCCTGCTGCGGACTCGTCGGCCTCAAGCCGACCCGCGGTCGCGTCGTGCCGAACGCCCAGAGCCGACGACTTCCCCTGGACCTGGTCGCCGACGGCATCGTGAGCCGTTCGGTGCGGGACACCGCGGCCTTCCTCGCCGCCGCCGAGGCCTACCGCCCCCATCCGAAGCTGCCGCCCCTGGGACTCGTCGAAGGGCCCTCGGGGCGACGACTGCGGATCGGGTTCCTGTTGGACTCGCCCAACGGAGTCGCCGCCGACTCCGTCACTCGGGCGGCGGTCACCGACGCGGTGGCCGCGCTCGAACGCCTCGGCCACGCCGTCGAGCCGGTCGAGATGGCCATCGACCCCCGCTTCACCCACGACTTCCTCACCTACTGGGGAATGCTGTCCTTCCTCCTCGGAACCACCGGCCGCACCCTCGGACCCGACTTCGACCGGCGCCGCATGGACGCCCTCAGCCGAGGACTGCGCGCGACCTACCTGGAGAACTGGCGGCACACCCCGGGCGTACTGCACAGACTGAGGAGGACGAAGGAGGCCTACGCGGCGGCGTTCCGCGGCCTCGACCTCCTCCTCACCCCGGTGCTCGCCCACCCCGCACCGCGGCTCGGACACCTCGCCCCGACCGTCCCCTATCCGGAACTCGTCGAACGGATCCTGGCGTACGTCGCCTTCACCCCGATCGACAACGTGGTCGGCACCCCGTCCCTCTCCATGCCCAGCACCAGGGTGACGGACGACGGGCTGCCCGTCGGCATCATGTTCTCCGGCCGTCCGGGCAGCGAACGCACCCTCCTGGACGTCGCCTTCACACTGGAGGCCGACCGCCCCTTCCGACGCATCCAGGACCAGTAGGCCCGGGGCGACCGGACCCGGTCGGGGACCGGGCGCGGCGCGCGTTCGGTCAGCCGCCGCGCCGGACCTTCGCGGCCCTGCGGGCCTCGGCCGTCCTGCGGGCCTCGGCGGCGCGGCGGGACTCGTTCTTGGCCCGTCCGGGGCGACCGGGCACGGTGCCGATGCCCCGGAAGGCGGCGCCGCCGCGCTGGGGGCGCTCCTGGCTCGGCGCGTTGCCGTCGACCGGTACGCCCGAGGGCTTGCGGGCGCCGGTGATCCGGGTCAGTTCGGCCTCGCCGGAACGGACCCGGGTGACGCGGGGCCGGATGCCCGCCTCTGCCATGAGGCGGGCCACGTCCGGGCGTTCCTCGGGAGTGACCAGCGTGACGACGGTGCCGGACCCGCCGGCACGCGCGGTGCGCCCGCCGCGGTGCAGGTAGTCCTTGCCGTCGGCGGGCGGGTCGACGTTGACGACGAGGTCCAAGGCGTCGACGTGGATGCCGCGAGCCGCCACGTCGGTGGCGACCAGGACGTTGACCTCGCCGCTCCGGAAGCGCTCCAGGGTCCGGGTGCGCAGCGGCTGCGACTTGCCCCCGTGCAGCGCCGCGGCCCGCACGCCGCTGCCGAGCAGGTGCTTGGCGAAGCGGTCCACGGAGTGCTTGGTGTGCAGGAACATGATCACCCGTCCGTCGCGGGCGGCGATCTCCGTGGCGGTGGCGAACTTGTCGGCCCCGTGCACGTGCAGGACGTGGTGTTCCATGGTGGAGACCGCGGCGGTCGACGGGTCGACGGAGTGGACGACCGGGTCGTCGAGGTAGCGCTCGACCACCTGGTCGACGTCACGGTCGAGCGTGGCGGAGAACAGCATCCGCTGGCCCCCTTGCGGGACCCGGTCGAGGACCTCGGTGACCTGGGGGAGGAAGCCCATGTCGGCCATCTGGTCGGCCTCGTCGAGGACGGTGGTGGCGATGTGGTCGAGCCGGCAGTCCCTGCGCTCGACGAGGTCCATGAGGCGGCCGGGCGTGGCGATCAGCACCTCGGCCCCGTCCCGCAGCGCGGTCGCCTGCCGGCCGATCGACAGACCGCCGACCACGGTTGCCAGGCGCACCTCCAGCGCGTCGGCGTACGGCGCGAGGGCGTCCGTGACCTGCTGGGCCAGCTCACGGGTGGGGACGAGGACCAGGGCCCGCGGCCTGCGGGCCTCCGCCCGCCGACCGGCCGTGCGGACCAGGAGCGGCAGACCGAAGGCGAGCGTCTTGCCGGAGCCGGTGCGCCCGCGCCCGAGGACGTCACGGCCCGCGAGTGCGTCCGGCAGGGTGGCCGCCTGGATCGGGAAGGGTGCGTCGACGCCGCGGCGGGTGAGTTCGGCGAGCAGCGCGTCCGGCAGGCCGAAGGCGGTGAAGGAGGCGGCCGGCGAGGGGCCGGAGCCGGTGTCGTCCGTGCGGGGCGTGCGGTTCATGCGGCACCTGGTCCGTGGAGGCTCGGAGGGGGGAAACGACGAACTGGGGCCCTCGCCGCACGGGCGAGGACCCCAGCTGTGTCCGACGTGTCGACGTCAGGTTCAGGCGGGGAGGATGTTCTCCGCCTGCGGGCCCTTCTGGCCCTGCGTGACGTCGAAGGTCACCTTCTGGCCTTCCTGGAGCTCACGGAAGCCAGAGGTGGCGATGTTGGAGTAGTGGGCGAAGACGTCCGGGCCGCCGCCCTCCTGCTCGATGAAGCCGAAGCCCTTTTCCGAGTTGAACCACTTCACGGTGCCGTTGGCCATGTCATATCTCCTTCGGGGCGTAGCCCGGGGAGCCGCACCGTGCGGCTCCCGGCGTCGCCGTGATGATTGCCCCGTCCGGAAAACTGCACCGAAAACACATGAAGTGCCTGACGATGTCGAATCGTCGAAGGCACTTGTCAGTTCATTGGGAACCACGACTGCAACTGTCGGCAACTCTAGCACGACGGCGACGGGCCCGCGGCAGAATGTCCGATTCATCACTTCGGGGGGTCCTCATCGCCCGGCGGAGGCCGTGCCGGTGCCGATCGGTGGGGTGCGGTCGGCCGTGCCGCCGGTGCGCCCGCGGGCGTTCCGTACGGTCAGGACGAACGTGACCGTCACCAGCAGTGCCCAGGCGCCGAACTTCGCGAGGGACACCGGTTGCCAGCCGTCCAACTGGTCCGGGTAGCTCCAGGCGCCGACGTACGTGGCGGCGTTCTCGGCGACCCAGAGGAAGAAGCCGATCAGGACGAAGGAGAGGGCCAGCGGCATCCGGTGGTCGCTCTCGCCGACCCGGAACCGGACCCACGAGCCCGCCGTCGCGACCACGAGCAGTGCGGCGAGGACCCATCGGGCGTCCGGTATCCAGTGGTGGCTGAAGAAGTTCACGTACACGGCTCCCGCCAGGACCGCCGTCGTCCGGGGGCGGTAGCCCGTGAGCCGCAGGTCGAACAGGCGCCAGGCCCGACACACGTAGCTGCCCAGCGCCGCGTACAGGAACCCGCCGTACAGCGGTACGCCGCCGAACTTCGTCAGGGCGTCCTCCGGGTAGCTCCACGACCCCATGTGCACCTTGACCAGTTCGAAGACCAGGCCGATGGCGTGGCAGCCGGCGATCACGGCGACGTCCCGGCCGGAGTCCCATCCGAGCCTCCAGGCGAGGACGGTCAGTCCTATGCCGTACAGGAGCAACAGGTCGTAGCGGGCGACCGGCAGCTCGGGCAGCAGGGAGGAGACGGCGATGCCGCCGACGAGCGCGATCGCGAAGGCGCAGCAGCGCGCCTCCAGGACCGCGAAGTGCAGCAACTGGCGAGTGCCGTGGAGGAACGTCTTCATGGCGGAGGGGACGCCGCTGCGCGGTCGGCGGTTCGCGGGTGCCGGGAAAACGGCGGTGCTCCGCACCCCCGGGGGGATGCGGAGCACCGCCGTGCTGGTGGAGCGTGCCGGGGATCAGGCCGCCGGGGCCGGGAAGGTGGGGTACTCCACGCCGGAGACGTGCTGGACGACCCGGATGACCTGGCACGAGTAGCCGAACTCGTTGTCGTACCAGAGGTACAGGATGGCGTTGTCGCCGTCGACCTTGGTCGCACCGGCGTCGACGATGGACGCGTGGCGCGAGCCGACGAAGTCCATCGAGACGGCGTCGGGGGCCGTGGTGAAGTCGATCTGGCGCTTCAGCGGCGAGTGCAGCGAGACGTCACGGAGGTACTCCAGGACCTCTTCGCGGGTGGTCTCGCGGCCCAGGCGCAGGCTCAGGATCGCGATCGAGACGTCCGGGACGGGGACGCGGATCGAGCTGCCGGTGATCGGGGCCTTCAGCTCCGGCAGCGCCTTGGCGACGGCCGAGGCGGCGCCCGTCTCGGTGATCACCATGTTGAGCGGCGCCGAACGGCCGCGACGGTCGGCCTTGTGGTAGTTGTCCAGCAGGTTCTGGTCGTTCGTGAACGAGTGGACCGTCTCCACGTGGCCGCGCAGCACCCCGTACTCGTCGTCCATGGCCTTCAGCGGCGGGACGATCGCATTGGTGGTGCAGGAGGCGCAGGAGAGCACCTTCTCGTCCGGCTTGATCGTGTCGTGGTTCACGCCGTGCACGATGTTGGGCACGTCGCCCTTGCCGGGGGCGGTGAGGACGACCTTGTCGATGCCGGGGCGCAGGTGCTTGGAGAGGCCCTCGCGGTCCCGCCACTTGCCGGTGTTGTCGATGAGGATGGCGTTCTCGATGCCGTGCGCCGTGTAGTCGACCTCGGAGGGGTCGTTGGCGTAGATCACCTTGATGGTGTTGCCGTTGGCGACGATGGTGCTGTTCGCCTCGTCGACCGTGATCGTGCCCTGGAACTGGCCGTGGATGGAGTCGCGGCGCAGCAGCGAGGCGCGCTTCACGAGGTCCTGTTCGCCGCCGCCGCGGACGACGATCGCGCGCAGCCGCAGACCGTTGCCCGAGCCGGCCTTCTCGATGAGGAGACGGGCGACGAGGCGGCCGATCCGACCGAAGCCGTAGAGGACGACGTCGCGTCCGTCGCGGCGCTCGATCTTGTTCTCGCCGGTGGCGCCGGCGACGGCCTCGGCGGTGAACTCGGCCACGGACAGGCCGCGGTCGTCGTTCTTGTACTCGGCGGCCAGCATGCCGATGTCGATCTGCGACGGGCCCAGGTCCAGCGTCGTGAGCGTCTGGAGGAACGGCAGCGTCTCGGTGACCGAGAGCTCCTCGCCGTCGATCTGCCGGGCGAAGCGGTGGGTCTTGAGGATGCTGACCACCGACTTGTTCACCAGGGAGCGGCTGTGGACCAGGACGGTGACGTCCTGCTCCCGGTGCAGCTTCCCGATGATCGGGATCATCGATTCCGCGATCTCCTCGCGGTTCTTCCAACTGGTGAACGAGTCGTCATTGACAGTCACAGGAGTATCTTTCGAGCTAGGCGGCGCTCATATGGTAACCCCCGGCTGCTTTGGCCCATCAAGGGGTGCCGAACGCCGGGAAAGCCACCCCGGGGGTCGGCGCCGGAGGCCGCCGAGACGGGCGCGGGGCGGCGTGCGGCGTCCGGCCCCGCTCCGACCCGCCCGGACATCCGCTCGGACCGCTTCCCCGCACGCGGCGGACCGGTGTGCCGGCCGGTCCCCGCCCCTTCCCTTCCCCTGCGCCCCCGCTCCTGCGGGGTCGGTGCCGCGGCACGCGGTCCGCGGATCAGCCGAAGGCGAGGCTCCGGAAGGCGTCCCTGACCCGGGTCAGGGGGCCGGGGTCACGGGTGAGGCGGAGCCGGTTGGTGAGCAGGACGGCCCAGCGGCCCCGGCCGGGGGAGACCCAGAGGCCGGTGCCGGTGAAGCCGAAGTGCGCCCAGACGTCGTCCGTCGGCTCCGTCCCGGGTGCCGGGTGCCAGAACAGTCCGCGCGGCGGGAGCAGCCGACCGGTTCGGACGCGCAGCGACGCCGCGGTCCAGTCCGCGGAGAAGGTGCCGGGCACCGGGGCGAGCAGCTGCCTCAGGAACCGGCCGATGTCGTCGACGGTGGTGAAGACCCCCGCGATCCCGCAGGCGCCGCCGAGGAGCCGCGCCGAGAAGTCGTGCACCGTCCCCCGGAGCGGGGCGCCGCTCTCCTCGTCGTGTTCGGTGGGCGCGCACCGCGCCCTGGTCTCGACGGGCAGCGGTCCGAAGCGGGTGTCCGACATCGCGAGCGGTGTCCAGACCCGGTCCCGGGCGAGCCGGGGCAGGGGCTCCCGGGTGAGGTGTTCGGTGAGGTAGCCGAGGATCAGTGCCGCCCGGTCGGTGTACGCGACGGCTTCGCCGGGGCGGTGTCGCAGCGGCTCGGCGAGGACGCCGTCCCGGACGTCCTGGGGGTCGGAGCCGTACAGGTGCCGGAGGTTGGCGCGGAGCGGCAGGCCCGCGCTGTGGGTGAGCAGGTGGTGCGCCGTGGCGCCGGCCAGCGGCCGTCCCGCGGCCTCGGGCCAGTAGGAGCCGAGCGGGGCGGTCAGGTCGAGCTTCCCGGCGTCGACGATCGTCCCGACCACCGCCCAGACCGCGAGGATCTTGGTGAGGCTGGCGACGTCGAAGAGGGTGTCGGGCCGGGTCGGTTCGTCGGGGCGCGTCGGGTCGAGCGGTCCGACCGCACCGGAGGAGAGGGTGGCCCGGGCGTCGCCCACGGCCCATGCGGCGCCCGGGTACGTGCCCGCGCGGGCGGCACCGTCCAGGAGCCGCTCGAAGGGGTCGCTGAGCTGTGCCAAGGCCTGCCTCCGACGGGGGTCCGGGGCGGTTCGGTGCGCACCCGCCGCAGGGCTGACGGGCCGCACTCCGAAGTCATGCCCCGGCCGTACCGGAAGACACCCTTCCGTCCGTGTCGGTCGCGGCTCTAGCCGTTCTCCCCGGTGGTCGGCTCGCAGGTCACCTCGTCGCGCGGGGTGTAGTGCGTCTTGAAGGTCTCCCGCTTGACTTCGGTGCCGCCGTTCTTGAAGACCCGGTCCACCGAGATGTCGAAGCCTTCGAGCGGAGGCTGCGGCACGCAGGCCGCACCGGTGCCCTCCCGCTTGGAGGGCTGCGTGATGTGGGTGTGCGGCCCGGCGACCGCTTCCACGGAGTCGTACTTCTTCGTCCCCAGGAAGCTGACGGTCACCGAGGAGTCGGTGGCGCTCGCCTTGATGTAGATCGGCTTGCCGGTGTCGTTGCGGAACTTCAGGTCGAGCGAGCCCCAGGCGACGGTCGCCTCGCGCCCGGCCGGGTACCGCTCGATGTAGAAGGAGTGCGCGCCGTACTCGACGGGCTTCACCCCGGCGAAGAACATGGCGTTGAAGACGGTGGTGGCCATGGCGGACACGCCGCCGCCGGGCGCGGAACGGTACTGCCCGTCGAGGATCATGGTGCCGTCGACGAAACCGTTCTCCGCAGTGCGCTCGCCCACGGTCTGGTTGAAGCTCCAGACGGCGCCGGGCTGCACGAGGGAACCGTTGATCAGCTCGGCCGCCCGGCCGATGTTCGTCGTCCGGTACGGGGCGGTGGGGAAGTCCACCGTGAACGTCGACATCTGTTCGGTGATGCCGAGGCGGGCCAGCGAGGCGGGCGTCAACGCGGGCTCGGTGGCCTGGGTGGTCACCGGAGCCGTGCGGGCCGCGTCGCCCGATCGGGTGAGCAGGGGGCGCACGGCGTCGCCGAGGGCCTTCGCGGTCACCTGGTGGCCGGGTCGGCCCGCCGACTCCACCACGACCTTGCCGTCCCGCACTCCGAGGGACGGCTCCACCGGTGCGCCGGTCAGCGCGGAGAGCGGCCGTGCCACGTCCGGATCGCGGAGCAGGGCCTGCTCGTCGAGGGAAGCGGTGAGGCGCCCGTCCTCGTTCTTCACGGTGAGGTGGTCCCCGAGCGTCGAGGGGGAGATCCGCAGTCGCTCGCCCCCTGCCGTGAGCGTCACCGGGCCGGAGACCGCGGGCTTCGCGTAGGCGTTGAGGAAGCGGTTCACCTCGGTCGCGGGCACCTTCGGCTCGGTGACGCTGACCGGCAGCGACACCGGGCCCGCGCCCGTGTCGACGGGGTAGGCGGCGCTCAGCGCCTCGGCGGCCCGCCCGGTGTCCAACGTCCGGCCGACCACCGGTTGGGTCGCGACGGCCTCGCCCGCCCGGAAGGCGACGGAACCCTCGCGGACCGCCCGGTCGTTGGCCTCGGCGAGCTCGGCCACCGCGGCCCGCGTCTTCGTCGCGTCGCGGGCGAGCACCGGGCTGATCTCGCGCTCCCCGGAGGAGAAGAGCCGCCCGATGACGGTGAGCGGGGCGCGGGACGGGTCGGCCGCCAGGTCGACCGTCTTCGCCACGTCCACCGTCAGGCCGGCGGACGCCGGGTCCACGGTGGTGTCGTGGTCGCCGACCCGCACCGGTATCGGTGCCTTCCACGACGCCGGGGCCGCTTCGGTGAGCGCGGCCTCGGCCTCGGCGCGGCTCATGCCGCCGATGTCCACGCCGTCGACCCGGGTGCCGGCGGATATGTCGTCGCCGGTGGCGAGGAGCCCCGCCACGTACAGGCCGCCCGCGGCGACGGCGACCACGCCCGTCGCGAGGGCCGCCGTCCTGAGGTGCGGACGGCGCCCCTCGCGGGGCGTCGGGGCATGGTCGGTCCTGGAGCGGGGCACACGCTCTCCCGTGGCGTCGAGGATGGGGAATCCACTCGACGGTACGCCGAAAGAGTGTTTTATGCATATAAAACTGTTTTGACCTGCGGGGATACGTCACGGGTGCGCCATGCGACGGAGCGTGACGAGGTGCGGCAGCGGCCTTGCCCTGTGCCGGGAAAGGGAGCCGGGTGCGAAGGCGGGCCGCCCCGCTCGCCCCTCCGCCCCGACCGCCACAGGATGGGCCCATGATCTTCATCGCCGTCCGCTTCACCGTCCGCCCCGACCACGCCGACCGCTGGCTCGACCTGGTCGACGACTTCACCCGCGCCACCCGTGCGGAACCCGGCAACCTCTTTTTCGACTGGTCCCGCAGCGTGGACGACCCGCACGTCTTCGTCCTCCTGGAAGCCTTCGCCGACGCCGACGCGGGTGCCGCCCACGTCGCTTCCGCCCACTTCACGGCCGGGCTCGCGGCGATGGCCGGAGCCATCTCCACCACCCCCGAGATCATCAACGTCGAGGTTCCGCAGCAGGGCTGGGGAGCCATGGCCGAGTTGGCCCCGACCGACAACTGAACGGCCCCCGCCGGGGCCCCGATGCGCACCGCCCCGCCTGATAGGTTCCCGTGGAACGAGTGCGGGGCGGCGCCCCGGGGGAGGGCGGCACATGGCGGCGAGCGGGCGGCAGACCGGCAGACCCACGCTGGAGGAGGTCGCGGCCCGGGCCGGCGTCGGCCGCGGCACGGTGTCCCGCGTCATCAACGGCTCCCCGAAGGTCAGCGAACGGGCGAGGGCCGCCGTCGAACGGGCCGTCGCCGAACTGGGCTACGTCCCCAACCGGGCCGCACGCGCCCTCGCCGGCAGCCGTACCGACGCCGTCGCGCTGGTGATCCCCGAGACCGAAACCCGCCTCTTCGCCGAGCCCTACTTCCTCGACATCATCCGCGGGGTCAGCACCGAACTCGCCGTCGCCGACAAGCAACTCCTGTTGACCCTCGTCCGCAGCGAGCAGGAGCGGCAGCGCTTCGAGCAGTACCTCGCCGCGCAGCGCGTCGACGGCGTCCTCCTCGTTTCCGTGCACGGTGACGACCCCCTCCCCGACCAGGTCCGCGCCCTCGGCCTGCCCGCCGTGCTCAACGGCCGTCGCACCGAGGCCGAACGCGTCGCCTTCGTCGACTCCGACAACACCGGAGCCGGTCGGGCCGCCGTCGCGCACCTCGCGGACCGCGGCCGCCGCACGATCGCCACCATCACCGGACCGCTCGACATGTACGTGGCGCGGTGCCGTCTGGACGGCTACCGCGAGGGCCTCACCGGGGCCGGGCGCGCACCGGACCCGACGCTCGTGGCCCACGGCGACTTCACCGAGGAGGGCGGTCGGCGCGCCATGCGCGAACTCCTGGACCGCAGGCCCGACCTGGACGCCGTCTTCGTCGCCTCCGACGTGATGGCGGCCGGCGCGCGGAGCGTCCTGCGCGAAGCCGGCCGCCGGGTTCCCGAGGACGTGGCCCTCGTCGGCGTCGACGATTCGGTGGTCGCCCGTCACATGGACCCGCCGCTGACGAGCGTGCGTCAGCCCATCGAGGAGATGGGGCGCACCATGGCGCGCATGCTCCTCCAGGAGCTCGCCGAACCCGGCGACGCCGACGAGCAGCCCCATCGGGTGCTGCCCACCGAACTCGTGGTCCGCGCCTCCTCCTGAGCACCCCGCGTCCCGACCGGCCGCGCCGGCCCGACCACGGCCGAGATGCAAGCGTCCCGGGACCCCCGGACAATGGACTCCGTACGGTCTCCGTATCCGCGACCAGGACGCTTCCGACGGCGTCCGACCGGCAAGGGGGCGGTCGACCATGCCGCTGCGCCAGCCGAACGGGTCGCCCCCGACACCGGGGGCGCTGCGCCGCTGGACCCTCCTGTACGTGCTGGCCGTGACGCTGCTGACCGTGGCGTACCTGCTGTTCCCGGCCCGACACACCGCGCTGTGGGCGCTGATCGGGCTCAGCGGCGTCATCGCCATCCTCGTGGGCGTCCGGGTGCACCGGCCGGCCAAGCGCTGGCCCTGGCTGGTGCTCGCCGCGGCCAACCTCACCTTCGTGGGCGGCGACACCGCCTACAACGCCCTGGAGGCCTTCTTCGGCCAGACCAGGCCCTTCCCGTCCGTCGCGGACGCCCTCTACCTGACCACCTATCCGCTGTTCGCGATCGGCCTGCTCGGATTCATCCGCTACCGGGCCGTCGGCCGCGACCTCGCCGTCGCCCTCGACGCGCTGATCCTCACCTCCGGCCTCGCCCTGCTCTGCTGGGTCAACCTCATCACCCCGCTCGCCCAGAGCGACGACATGAGCTGGACCGAGAAGGCCATCTCCATCGCTTACCCGCTCGGCGACGTCCTGATGCTCGCGATGCTCGCCCGACTCCTGATCCCCGGCGGACTGCGTTCCCGGTCCGTGCAGCTGCTCGCCCTCGGCACCTGCGGAATACTCGCCTCCGACGTCATCTACGGCACGCTCCAACTCAAGGGCACCTGGCAGGTCGGCACCCCCCTGGACCTGGGGTGGGTGGTCTTCTTCACCGCGTGGGGGCTCGCCGCCCTCCACCCCTCCATGACCGGCCTCACCGAACCGGCGCCCGAACCGACCCCGCGCATCGCCGAACGCCGGCTCGTGCTGCTCGCCGTCGCCTCCCTCGTCGCCCCCACCCTCCTGCTCCTCCAGTCGCTGAGGCACGACCAGGACAAGGACATCGCCGTCATCGCGATCTTCTCGGCGCTCATGTTCCTGCTGGTCCTCGCCAGGCTCTGGGGAATGATGAACGACCACGGCAAGGCCGAGGCGCGCGAACGCAGCCTCAGGGTCGCCGCCGCCTCCCTCGTCGCCGCCCTCAGCCCCCGCGAAGTCGCCGGCGCGGTCGAGACGGCCTCCGCCACGCTGTTCGGCCCCGGCACCGCGCACCGGGCCCTCCTGCTCACCCGGGACCGCAAGGGCGGTCTCCACGGGGTGGCCACCACGGAGCACCCCTGGAGCTGCCGCACCGACACGCTGATCCGGCCCTCCGGCACGTCCTGGCCCGAACACATCGCGGGAGGCGCCCGACTGCTGCCCGTGGCGCGCATCGACGCGGCCGTCGCCGTCGAACTCGCACCCGAACCGCACGCCCTGCTCTGCCCCTTGCGGCTCCAGGCCCCCGCAGGAGACCAACCACTGCTCGGCGTGCTGGTCCTCGCGGGACCGGAGAAGAAGCTCGCCGAGATCATGGGCCCCGCCCAATCGCTCGCTTCCCAGGCGGCCCTGGCCCTGGAACGCTTCGGGCTCAGCGAGGAGGTCAACCGCCGCACCAGCGAGGCCTACTTCCGCACCCTCGTCCACAACACCTCGGACGTCATCCTGATCGTCGACGACGACGACACCGTGCGGTACGCGAGCCCCTCCGCGGAGTCGATGTTCGGCCGCTCCCTGTTGCCCGGCACCCCGCTCACCGACCTCATCGCCCCCACCGACACGGCGGGCGCCCTGCGCGTCCTCGCCGACGCGCGTTCCCACGGAGCCACCGACGCCCGCGACGACTGGAAGCTGCTCCACGGGGGTTCCGGCGAACTGGAAGTCGAGGTCCGGTGCAGCAACCTGCGCCACGAGCACACCGTGCACGGCCTCGTCCTCACCCTCCGTGACGTGACCGAGCAGCGGAAACTGGAACGGGAACTCACCCACCGGGCGTTCCACGACTCCCTCACCGGCCTCCCCAATCGCGTCCTGCTCCTCGAACGCATCGAGCGGGCCCTCCTCCGGGGGCGCCGCGAGTCGACCCTGACCTGCATGCTCTTCGTCGACCTCGATGACTTCAAGGTCGTCAACGACACCAGGGGGCACTCCGTCGGCGATGAACTGCTCGTCGCCGTGGCCCGTCGTCTCACCTCGGTCCTGCGGCTCACCGACACCGCCGCCCGGCTCGGCGGCGACGAGTTCGCCGTCCTCATCGAGGGGGCACGCGAACCCCGCGACGCGGAGGCCCTCGCGGCCGAGATCGTGCACACCCTCAGCCAGCCCTTCCACCTCACCGACGGCTCCGTTTCCGTGTCGACCAGCGTCGGCATCGCAACGGTCCTCGACAGCGCCCACGCCGAAGAGCTCCTCGGCCACGCCGACCTCGCGCTGTACGCGGCGAAGGCCGCGGGCAAGAAGCGCTGGCGCCTCTTCCACCCCGAGCTCCACTCCCGACTCGTCGCCCGTCACGAACTCCAGGCGGGCATGGACACGGCCATCGCCGACCACGCCTTCGCCCTGCGCTACCAGCCGATCGTCGAAGTCGACGGAGGAGCCACCTCCGGGTTCGAAGCACTCATCCGCTGGCCGCACGCCCGGCGCGGCATGGTGCCGCCCGACCAGTTCATCACCCTGGCGGAGGAGAGCGGCCACATCATGCCGCTGGGCGCCTGGGTCCTCGAACACGCCGCCCTGGACATCGCCCGCTGGCAGCGTGCCCGCCCGCGCCCCACCCCCCTGCAGGCCAACGTGAACGTCTCGGCCCGGCAGTTCCGTGACCCCGGCTTCCTCGACGAGGTGCGGCACGCGCTCCACTCCTCCGGGCTCGCGCCCGGCTCCCTCGTCCTGGAACTCACCGAGACCGTCCTGATGCGCCAGGACACCCAGATCCGCACCACGATGGCAGCCCTCAAGGAGCTGGGCGTCGCCATCGCCATCGACGACTTCGGCACCGGGTTCTCCTCGCTCAGCTACCTGCGCGAGTTCCCCATCGACATCCTCAAGGTCGACAAGTCCTTCATCGACGACATCACCACGGACCCGCAGCAGGTGGCCCTCGTCGAGGGCATCGTGCGCATCGCCGACGTCCTCGGCCTCCAGGTGGTGGCGGAGGGGATCGAGCACGAGGAGCAACGGGCCCTGCTCGCCGAGATGGGCTGCCGGTACGGACAGGGCTACCTCTTCGCCCGCCCCATGACCGCCCACCAGGCCGAGTCCTACCTGCACCGTGCCCTGCCGGCCGGCAACCGTCCCGCGGTCCGCCTCGCCGGGCCCGATCGGACGGCCTCCGCCCCGGCCCTCTCGGCCACCCGGCACCCGCGGGAATCCCGCTGGCGGGACCTGGAACACCTGCAACGGGCGACCCTCATGTGTGACGCCGTCATCGACGAGATCGACGGCCGCCGCATCCGGGTCGGCGAGGACTGGCTCGTCGACTTCGCCTCCTGCAACTACCTCGGCTTCGACCTCGAACCCTCCGTCATCGAGGCCATCGAACCCGAGGTCCGGCGCTGGGGCACCCATCCCAGCTGGTCCCGGCTCATCGGCAGTCCCCGGCTCTACCCCCGCATCGAGGAACGGCTCACGGAACTCCTCGGCGCCCCCGACACCCTGCTGCTGCCCACCATCACCCTCATCCACCAGTCCGTCATCCCGTTGCTCGCCGGCACCGGACAGGTCTTCGTCGAAGCACAGGCCCACCGCACCGTGTACGACGGCTGCGTCGGCGCCCGCGGTCAGGGTGCCGAGATCCACCGCTTCCGGGCCGACCGACCCGACGAACTGGCGGCGTTGCTGCGCGGCGCGCCCACCGATGCCGGCCGGCTCGTCTGCATGGACGGGGTGAACAGCATGACCGGCAACTTCCCGGACCTGCCCGCCCTGGCCCGGATCTGCCGCGAGAACGACGCCCTGCTCTACGTCGACGACGCCCACGGCTTCGGCGTCATCGGGGAGCGACGCCCCGGCGAGACCAGCCCGTACGGCTCGCGCGGCAACAGCATCGTCCGCCACCTCGGCGAGAGCTACGACAACCTGGTCCTGGTCGGCGGCTTCTCCAAGGCCTTCTCCTCCCTGCTCGCCTTCCTCGCGGTCCCCAAGTGGCTCAAGGAGCACCTCAAGGTGGCGGCGGCACCCTACCTCTACTCCGGGCCGTCCCCGACGGCCTCGCTCGCCACCGCCCTCGCCGGACTCGACCTCAACGACGAGCGCGGGGACGAGATCAGGGCCGGTCTGTACCGGATGACGTCCCGCGTGCTCGCCCACGTGCGCGCCCTGGGCATCGCCACCCCCAACACCGACGGCCTGCCGATCATCGAGATCCCGCTCGGCGACGCCGGTGACCTCGACGCCGTCGCCGCCTTCCTCTGGGCGCACGGCATCTACGTCACGCTCGCCTCCTACCCGCTCGTCCCGCGCGACCGGGTGGGCTTCCGCATCCAGGTCACCGCGGCCAACACCGACGAGGAGGTCGACCAACTGTGCGCCGCCCTCACGGAGCTCGCCGGGCGCTTCCCCCTCCAGCCCGCCGGTTCCGCCCGTCCCGTCGCAGCCGGCCGCCCCGCGGAGGAGTGATGGACACGACCCTGCCGGATCCCTTCGAGGGGGTCCCGGTCCGCCGCAACCGGGACGCCGACTGGAACGCCTGGCCGGTCACGGAGTACCTCGCCGAGAACTACCGCAGGCTGCACCCCTGCGACATCGGCGTCATCCACCACCACGCCGCCGTCTACCGGGGCTTCGCCCCGAACAGCCTGTCCCGCACCCTGGAACTCGGTGCAGGCCCCAATCTGTACCCGTTGATGCTCGCGGGCGCCGCCAGCCGCCGCGTCGACGCCCTCGAACCCAGCGCCGCCAACGTCGACTACCTGCGCGGACAGCTCGCGGACGGCCTCGACGACAGCTGGCAGCCCTTCTACGCCCTCTGCCGCTCGCTCGACCCCGCCCTCCCGGCGAGCTGTGCCGAGGCGCTCGGCCGGGTGCGGGTCGTCCGCGGCGGGGCCGGGGACCTCGACACCGGCGCCTATGACCTCGCCTCCATGAACTTCGTCGCGGAGAGCGTCACCGAGGACTTCGGGGAGTTCGCCTCCCTCTGCGACGCCCTCGTCCGGGCCGTCCGACCCGGCGGCACGCTCCTCGCCGCCTTCATGGAACGGATGCCGAGCTACCGCATCGGAGCCGGCCCGATCTGGCCCGCCTGCCCGGTCGACGAGGCCGCCCTGCGGTCCGTCTTCGCGCCCCGCACCACCGGTCTTCGGGTCGCCAGGCTGGCGAAGGACCGCACCCTGCCCGAGTACGGGGACACGGGGGTCCTCCTGCTCACGGCCCGACGGCCGGCCGCTTCCGGGACGTCGCTTTACGGGTGACGCCGGATGGTCTCCGCGTAGTCCGCGAGGGAGGAGCCCGGCGTCCCGTCGTACAGGTGCCGGTCGAAGGCCCACATCATGCCTTCGAGCCCACAGGACGCCATCTGCCGGTACGCCCGCTCCGTCACCCCCGCACGGTACGGGGCCACGTGCGGACCGGCGCTCTCTCCGGCCATGCGGGTGAACCCCGCACTCCGGGCCACGGCCGCCACCCAGCGCGCCGAGGACCAGGCGCGGACCGTCGCGTCGTCCGGAGCCGAGACGTCGACCCTGGCGTCGCCGGGCGCACAGCCGTTGTCCTCGGGTTCGCCCGTGCCGTCCACCAGGGCCGTGGTCACGATCCGTACCGCGTCCCGGTGCTCGACCAGGCCCAAGGTCAGGAAGAAGCCCGCGCCGCGCCCGACGAGCCGGATCGACGGCGAGCCGTCCAGTCGCGCGTCGAGGGCCGCCCGCAGGTCGGAGGGGTAGAAACCGCCGCCCGGAACCAGGACCTTGAGCTGTCCCCGGTAGCCGAGCGAGGCGTACAGGTCGAGTTGCCAGTTCACCGCCCCCGCCAGTGCCCCGGCGTACCACCGGTACCAACGGGAGGCGTCCTCCCGGGTGAACGGCCTTCCTTGGTAGGTGCGTTCGCCCGGCCGCCACCCGGGAAAGGGGGAGTCGGCCTGGGCATGGCCGTCGTAGGCCCAGAACTCGCCCGGGCCGCCGCCCTTCGACAGCGGCGCCGGATAGGCGAACTCACCGTTCTCGTTGACGCCGATCCGGACGGCCCACACGTCGTCGAGGCCGACGAGCCGGTCCACCGCGCCGACGTAGTCGGCGACCTGCTCCCGCACCGGGTCGCTGAACACGATGTTCGGCGTGCCCGTCGACCGTTCGCCGAACTGGTTCACGAAGACCGATTCGGGAAAGGCGTCCGGCAGCCAGGACGGCGGGTGGTTCAGGCCGAGCCCGGCCTCCACCTTCAGCCCCGCTTCCCGGAAGGCGGCCAGCCGGTCCCGCACCCCGCGCACGTACTCCTCGTCGTACACGCCCCGTTCCGGTTCGAACCGGCCCCAGTCGATCTGCAGGTGTGCCACCCGTACCCCGTGCTCGTACTCGGTGCGGGCCCGATCGGGGTCGGTCTGGAGCGTGCCGTACCAATGGGGGCCCGGTCGCGGGTCGGGTTCCGGCCCGCGCCGCAGCCCCCCGAACGCACCCACGAGCAGCAGCAGTACGGCGAGCACCGCGAGGGCGGCCGGTACCCCGCGGGCCCGCGTCCACCACGGCCCCGTCATGACAGCAGCTCCCGGTAGAGCGCCGCGTACCGGGCGGCGAAGCGCTCGGGGCCGAAGCGGTCCTCCACCAGGGCGTGCCCCCGTTCCGCGAGCATGTCCCAGGAGCGCGGCTGGTCGAGCAGCCACGCCAACTGCTGCCCGGTGCGGCGCGCGTCGCCCGCCGGGGCCCGCAACACGGCGTGGCCGAAGTCCGCGAACTGGGGGAGGTCGCTGAGGACCGAGGGCCGCCCCGAAGCCAGCGCCTGGAGCACGGTGAGCGGGATGTCCGCCTTCCCGCCGAGCAGGACCGGGGGGAAGAGCAGCACGTGCACCGAGGCCAGCAGCGCAGGCATGTCGTCGACGTATCCGCGCACCTCGACGTCGGGCAGCCCGGCCGCGCCGGCCCGCTCCCGCAGCGCCTCCTCCAGGGCTCCGGTGTCCTGGCCGGGACGTCCCCGCATCGCGAGCACCAGACGGAACCGGGCCCCTTCCCGGTACGCCTCCGCCGCCGCGTCGATCGAGGTCTCGGCGCCGCCGTGCGGATCGTGGTGCCCGGCGAAGAGGACCGTGGGGAACCCCTGGGGACGCGGCAGGTACGGCCAGGCGTCGAGGTCGATCATGGGAGGGACGATCCGGACCCCTCCGAAGCCGGCCGCCCGCAGGCGCCGGGCCATCGACTCGGACAGGGCGACCGTCGTCCCCAGGGGCCCGGCGTGCCGCAGGTGACGGTTGTCCATCACACCGGGCACGGTGTGCACGACCGGTCGTGTGCCGAACAGCAGCGGGCGCAACCGGGAGAACACCGGGAAGGTGCGTCCGATGGTCAGGAAGGCGTGGACGAGGTCGACCCGACGGGCGAACACGGCTCCCGCGGAAGCGGACTGCAACCGTTCGGGGAGGTGGGGCACGCCGTCCCGGGAGAGGATGCGCACCGGGCGCCCGCGTTCCGGCGGGGACTGCCGCGGCCTCGGCCACTGGGTGAACCACACGAAGTCGACGTCGGTCAGCCGCCCGAGGACGTCGGTGGCCAGCCGCACGTCACAGCCCTCCGCCCCGTCCAGCGGGCTGCTGGTCAGGAGCAGGACGCGGGGCCGCCGCTCAGCGCGGGGCATCGGGTGCCCCCGAGGCGATCGGTCCGGGCGCCGGGAGCAGCGGTCCGGTCACGGCGGAGCCGGGCACGACCAGCTCGGTGAGGTGCGGTCCGGGCAGCGGCGACGGCAGCCGGTACAGGGCCAGGGTCCCGTAGGTGGGGCCGTGATGGGCGAACAACGGTCGCAGCCCGTCCGTCAACCGGTGCACCTCGGCGGGGGAGGAACGGCCGTACCCCTGCTCGACGACCCGCCACGGCACGATCAGGTACGTGGCGCCCGCCGCCGCCCGCTCCTCCGGCGCCACCCAGTTGCCGAGCCGGTAGGTGTCGTCGAGCAGCCAGGTCGTCACGCCCCGGGTCCGTTCGCCGTCGACGGTGACGATGCCGCTGCCCGCCGGCACGTGCGCGAGCAGGTACGCCCGGAGGCGCGGGAAGCCGTCGTCGGGGGTCCACCGTTCCTGCGCGTACGTGGCGGCGGGCACGGCGAGCACGGTGAGCAGGACGCCGCCCGCCAGCAGGCGGGCTCCGCGCCGGTGCCGGGATGGCACGGGGACGGTGGCGGCGAGCGCCACCAGGTTCGGCACGAACAGCAGGTACAGGGCCTGTTCCTCCAGGGTGCCGAGGGCGAGCGCGTAGCCCAGGGTGAGGATCGCGGAGGCGTGGAAGAGCGTGAGGAGCCGGTACACGGGTTCCTTGCGGCGCCACAGCAGCACCAGGGCCAGCGGAGTGAGCGCCAGCAGCAGGTAGGTGCCCGCGTAGCCCGGGAGCTCGTCGAGGAGCCGGCCGGAGAGGGAGGGCGTGCCCGCCGCGTTGAAGCCGGTCTCCTGGACGACTCCGAGGAGCCGTCGCACCCCGGCCGTCTTGGCGTCCCAGAAGGCGTCGAAGTGTCCGAAGCCGACCACGAGCGCGACGTACGCGGCGTACGAGAGGACGGCCACGGAGAGGGTCAGTGCCACCAGGCGGCGGGGCGGTCCCCAGCCGAGGAGCAGGGCGGCCGACAGCGGCAGCACGGTGATCAGCACGGCGTGGTCCTTCGTCAGGATCGCGCACCCCAGGAACAGACCGGCCAGCAGCGCCCGGGCCCGTGGGCGTCCCGGCGGATCGGGCCGGGCCAGTCCCACCAGGACCAGGAAGCCGGCCAGCACCCACGTCATCGTCGCGGTCTCCAGGAGCACCCGGTCGTTCTGCCGGATGCAGAACAGGTCCAGGGCGAAGAGCAGTCCGGCGACCGCACCCGCACCGGGTGAACGCACCCGGGCGACGAGGACGACGACGAGGGCCGCGGTGACCCCGGCGAGCAGGGCGTTCAACACCCGTGAGGAGTGCACGCCCGCGATGACGTCCGGGTGTTCCCCGACGAGTTTCGCCCAGCCCGCCTCGACGTAGAAGTAGCCCGGCGGGTGGAGGAAGAACAGGCCTTCGTCGGTGCGGGGGAAGCCGCCGGCGCCGGCACTGTCGCCGAGGAGCCGGTAGATGGGCTCGTCGACGAACACGTCGCCCGCCCGTCCGATCTGCACCAGGCGCAGCGTCACCGTGAGCAGGGCGGCCCCGGCCGCGTACACGGAGGTCGGCACCGGTCCGTGCCGTCCGCGCGGTCGGCGCGGGGACGGCTCCGCCAACGGCTCGGTCCCGGTGGAGGAGGACAGGGTGCGCGGGACGGTCACGGCGCGCCCCCGGTGGTTCCGCGGAGCCGGTCGGCGGCCCCGGTCCCCGCCCCGTTCGTTTGCCCGGGCCCGTCCTCGGGCAGCAGGTACACCTCTGGCACGCGCGGTATGCCGCCACCGGGGAACAGGGCGTCCACCTGGGTCCGGTAGCCCCGGACCAGTTCCGCCTTGCGGTCGAGGCCGCGTTCCCAGGAACGCGCCACCAGCTGGTGGCGGCCGGTGAATCCCGTGTCGGCCCCGGAGCTCTGGTTGTACGGGAAGTCGCTGTAGTACACCACCCGGTGGCCGCTCAGCTCCGCGGCGGCGCGGACCAGGACGTGGTCGGCGTGCCCGCCCACCCCGAGGGGCGCGAGGACCAGGCCGCCGGAGCGGGCGGGCAGCAGTGCCTCGACGGCTTCCCCGACCGCGCGCAGGGTCTCGGCGTCGTGCGCGGAGATCCGCCCCCGGGACAGGTGCAGCCGGTACGTCGGGTACACGTGGGTCAGTTCCGGCAGCAGCCGGGCCAGTCGGTCCGTGCCCGGGCGAGCCCGCGGCAGCCGCCGGAACAACCCGTCGACCAGGCCGACGTGGTGGCGGTCGACGCCGAGCCGTTCCAGGACCTGGTGGTCCTCTGCGCGGCGCTCGGCGAAGAGCTCCTCGGCGTCGCCGGCGCGGGTCTGCTTCAGGTACTGCCGGGCCGAGAGGGTGTAGGGCGGCGGCGCGGCCTCCGTGAACAGGGTCGCGACCGTCACCGGCGCCCGCCGTCCGACCCAGCCGAGCAGTGCGCCGCAGGACAGCACGGCGTCGTCCAGGTGCGGCGAGAGCACCAGGATCGGAACGTCGGAGCCGAGTACGGTGCGGACGAAACCGGTCAGCGGGTCGTCTGCCATTACGCGCCCCTCCTCCTCGGCCGCCGTGCGGCGGCGGGTGAGTCCAGAAGCCGGTGGGCCAGGGCCAGGTAGCGGCCCGTCATCTCGTCCCACGTGTAGTGCCGTGCCGCGAGCCCGGCGCGGCGTCCCAGGCGGCGCCGGAGCGCCGCGTCCGTGGCCAGCTCGTTCATGCGCGCGCCGAACGCGTCCACGTCGAAGGGCGACACGGCCACGTCGCCGCCGTCGCGCATCCAGCCCAGTGCGGGCAGGTCGAAGTGGAGCACGGGCTTGCCGTACGACATGGCCTCCAGGGCCACCAGACCGAAGGTCTCGTGTCGCGAGGGCATCGCCAGGAAGGCGCTGTCGCGGAGGAGTTGCCGCTTGCGTTCCTCCTCGGCGTAGCCCACCCAGTGGATCCGGGGGCGAGCGCCGTGGGCGTGCGCGGCGACGAGCGCGGCGAGCCTCTGCTCCTCGGCGGGCGTGCCGCTGCCCGCGATCAGCAGTTCGAGCGGGACCCGGGCCCGGTCGTACGCGTCGAGCAGCAGGTCCAGACCCTTGCTCCAGGTGTCGATCCGCCCCAGGAAGAGGACGAACTGCCCGGTGCCGAGCGCCGACTCGTCGAGGGGGCGCTGTTCCACGCCGTTGGGGATGACCTGGACGTCCGCCCGGGGGCTGAAGCGCCCGAGGGCCGCACCGTCCGCCGGGTTCATCACCACGAGGTGCCGGTAGAAACGCAGTCCGAGGCGTTCGACGAGGAAGAACGGAAGGTGGTAGCGCCGCCACAGCGCCTCCGTGCTGCGCCCCTGGTCGATGCCGACGACGGGGGCGGCCGTCGCCAGGGGGAGGAAGCCCGTCGAGAACGGAGGGGTGAAGCTCTCCAACCAGAGGTCGTGCCGGATCCGACGCGCCGCGAACGGGAGCATCGCGAGGAACAGCACCTGTCCGGCGCGCGGGCCGGCCCGGCCCACCGGCAGCCGGACGTACCGGACGCCGTCCCGTTCCTCGGAGCCACCGCGGCGGCCCGCCGTGACCACGGTCACCCGGAAGTCCTCCGAGAGCCGTCGGGCCACCTTCGTGACCACCAGGGCGCCGCCGCCCCGATAGGCGGTGTTGTCGGCGTCGTCGTAGCTCGACACCACCACGTGCCGCCGTTTTCGGGACGCTCCGTGTTCCGGGGACGCGACCCGCTCCCGCTCCCGCTCCCGTTCCCGTTCCCGTACGACGCCGAGGACGTGTTCCAGGGCCGTCTCCGCTACCAGCGAAGGAGCCCGCTCGCCGTCCAGCCGAGTGACCCCCGGCAATCGTCGCGACCAGCTGCGGTAGCGGGCCCACCAGACGGTCGGCGGGCCGGCGACCTCTTCCCAGCCGCGGCCCCGGAGCGCCTCGGGTCCGGTTTCCAGCAGCAGGGTCAGGTCGTAGCGCCCTGCGGTCCGGCGGAAGACGGCCGCCGGACCGGAGCCGGCCGACAGGTCGAACTTCACCAGGCCGTCGAGCGGTCCGCGGTCCGTCACGACCACCGCCCGCCCGCCGCGCGCCCGTGCCCGCATCCGGGCCGCGGCGACCCGTGCCGCGAGCTCGCCGGCGTCCAGGAAGGCATGGGCACGGCGCAGCCGGGAGCCGGGGCGCTCGGGGTCCGTGGCGCGCCGCGCCCGCCCGCCCCCGTCCGCTTCCGCCACGGCCCGTGGCGGAGCCCGGAACGAGCGACACAGCACACAGCCGTAGCAGTGCAGGGCGACGACGTCGAAGCCCCGCTCGCCGAGCAGCGTCCGGAGCCTGCGGACCAGGGAGGTCTTCCCCGCGCCGTCCGGCCCCGACACCGCCACCAGGACGGGGCGGTCACGCTCCCGCGAGGAGCGGCCGACCGGTCCTCGGAAGGTCGTCATGGCACTCGCCTCCGCAGCTTCTTGGCCGTCACCAGGGGGACCCGCAGGGCCGCCTCGCGGACCGCGGGGCCGACCCGGCCGCTGCCCAGGAGGTGCCGTGCGTGCTCGACGCCGACCCGGAGCGAGGTCCGCACGGGCAGCGGCAGCGGCAGGGGAACGGGCTCGCCCCGGTCGAGCCGGGCCATCGCCGCCACGGCGGTGGCGAGCGCCTCGCGGCCGCTCGTGCCCCAGCCTTCCAGGGACGCTTCCCGGTGCGCCTCCGCGAGGACACCGGGCCGCAGCAACGGCCGCAGCGCGAGGAGTTCGGACAGGTCCAGGGTCAGGTTCTGGAAGAGTGCGTGCGCCAGCCAGATCCGCAGCCGGTCGGGCGGGCACGGCGTCAGCCAGGCGCAACCGTCCCCCTCCTCCGGCGGTACGGCCCGTGCGAACAACCGCTCGGTCGGCACCACCGGCACGCCGAACCACGAGACCGAGCGGTGCAGATGGGCCGCCGGACCGCTCGGGGGCTGCAGGAGCACCTTGCTGGTCCGCTCCAGCCAGTACGTCTCGCGGTGCGCGTACCAGCCCTCCAGCGCCTCCTGGGCCTCCCGCAGCCGCCCCGGGGGGACCACGAGGTCGAAGTTCCCGTACACGTAGTCCCCCGAGAGGTCGGCCTTGATCAGGACGGTCGGTATCCCCGCCGCCCGCAGCCGTTCGGTGGCCGCCACGAGATTGCGCCGGAAGAGGGCCGTCGAGTCCTCCACCTCGCCGAGCGTCCCGGCGAGTTGGCGAGGGTACGCGCGGGCCAGTCGGCCCTCGACCTGGTTGCGCCGGGCCGTGACGAGCGCCCCGCGCAGCTCCTCGTCCCCGGCGGGTCGGACCCGGTCCCGCCACACGGCGTCGACCAGCAGCTCCGTCGACCGTTCGGCACGGTCCGCCGGTCGCGCCGGGCGCGGTTCCGTACCGGGCGTTGGGCGCGGGCCCGTACCGGGCGTGACGGGCGGGCCCGGAGACGGGGGCCCCGCACCGCCCCGCCCGGCGCCCCCGGCCGGTACGGCCGCGCCGTGCCGGCCGAAGAAGCGCCACAGCGTGACGCCCCCGACGGCCACGGCGGCGGCGAACCAGGCAAGGGTGTGGGGGCGGAGCAGCAGCATGGCCCCGACGAGCGCGAGCAGCGGTGGCACCGTGCGGACGAGCGGCCGTTCCACCGCTCCGAAGCCGTTCCGGCGGACGTGCCGCACGGAGAGCAGGGCCAGGGCGGTCGCCGTTCCGCAGAGTCCGCCCACCGCCATGCCCAGCACGCCGCCCGTGGCCCAGCCGGACACCAGGGCCGTCACGTAGGCGACGAGCCCGACCAACAGCGTCCGCAGGACCGCGTAGTCATTGGCTGCCTGGGCGAACGTCACCAAGAGGGCGAGCGCGCCGAGCGCGAGGCCCGAGGCGGCCGTACAAGCCATCAGGGTGGAGACCATGGAGTATCCCGGGGGGAAGAACGTCAGGAGCAGGGCGCCGGGCACCGTCGCGGCCACCACCGTCAGGGGCAGCGCCACCACGAGGTACATCCGGAGTGCCCGCGCGGTCAGCGGATCGCCCGCCCGGCGTCGTGACAACGCGGGCAGGAAGGCGATGGAGACGGCACCGGCGAGGAAGAGGGGAACCCTGCCGAGCATCACGGCGGCTTGGTAACTGGCCGCTGCGGAACGCTCGGTGGGCAACATCGCGACGAGCACCACGTCCACGGCGGCGAGCACCGCCACCACGCCCTGGAGGGAGGCCACGCCCATCGCCCGCTGCCACAGCCGCCGGTCGGCGCTCACCGCCCGCCACGGTCGGCGCACGGTGCCGCGGAACCGGTGCGGCCGGACGAACACGTAGGGGAGGACGGCGATCCCGAAGGCCGCGAGCGCACCGGTCTCGCCGAGGCCGAGCGCGGTGACGAGGAAGACGCCCACGCCGAACTTGAGGCAGGCCTCCAGGACGGTCAGCGCGGCCAGGGTGCGCAGTCGTTCGGTGCCCTGGAGCCAGCCCGCGCTGACCCGGGTGAGGAAGACCGCCAGGGTGCCGCCCGCGATGACGAGCGTCGCGGCGGAGCCGGCGAACTGCAGCGCGACGCAAGCCACCACGACGGCGGCCACGGTGCCGCCCGCGAACGCGGTGACCAGGGCGAAGCGGACCGCGTCGCCGCGCTCGGCGTCCGAGCCGGCCCGGGCCAGGGCCTGTGCCAGCATCCACGGCACGGTGACCACGGCGACGGCGGCGGTGCACACGATGAGCCCTTGACCGGCGGCGAAGGTGGCGTACCCGGAGACGTCCAGGAGCCGGGTGAGGAGCAGTGCGTAGGCGTAGTTGAGGCCGCCGACCAGTACGGCCCCGGTGGCGATCCAGCGCGCCCCGTGCACGGCCCTGACCTCGTCCTGGAGGACGGGCCGCGGGGAGGCGACGGAGCTCGTGGCACTCATGGCCGCCGCCCCGGCGGACGGTCGTCAAAGGGCCCGTCGTCGGGGTCCGTCGCACCGAGCAGCACGTCGTGGCCGTCCGCCAGCGCGACGTCGGCCTCGGCGACGTCGAGGCGGTGCAGGGCGTTCAGCGCCCGCACCTCGTCACAGCCGTGGAGCAGCAGCCGGAAGGCGTCGCCCTCGCGCCGCCACGCGTCGGTCTGGCGCAGGGAGCGCCGCACCGCCCGTTCGGTCGTGTCGGGATCGTCCGAGCTGAAGCGGGTGATCACCGACAGGTCGCTCGCCGAGCGGCGGGAGCGCCGGTGGCGGTGGGTGCGCTGGAGGTCCTCCAGGACGACCCGGGCGAGCCGCTCGGCGCTGTCGTCCCAGGAGAAGGCGGCGGCCCAGGCCCGGCACCGCTGTGCGGTGAGCTGCCGCGCTTTTGGTGCGGACAGCGCGTCGAGGGCCGTGCAGACCCCGTCCGCGAGGTTCCCGTCGGGGGCCAGGAGCCATCCGTTGACCCCGGGCCGGATCGCGTCCCGCAGCCCGGGCACGTCGAAGGCGAGGGCGGGGGTGCCCATGGTGTTCGCCTCGATGACGGCGAGCCCCCAGCCCTCGGCGACGGAGGGCACGACGGTCAGCCAGGCGTGTGCGAAGAGCTCCTGCTTGCGCGTTTCGCTGACGCGTCCGTGGAACACGACGGCGGACCCCACCCCGAGTTCGGCGGCGGTCTTCCGCAGCCGGTCCGCCTCCGGGCCGTCCCCGCACAGGTCGACCCGCAGCTCGGGGTGACGGCGCAGCAGCGCGGGCACGGCCCGGAGGACCAGGTCGACCCGCTTCTGCGGGACGAGCCGGCTGACGACGGTCAGTGCGGGGGTGGCGGACCGTCGTCCGACCGGTGCCGTGGACCCGGTGGCGGGGCGTCCGTTGGGAACGATGTGGATCGGGTTGCCGAAGCCGAGTTCGCGCCGGGCGCCCTCGCGGGTCGAGGGCGAGACGACCACCACCGGACGGCCCCGGTAGACGCGTCGGCTGACCTGCTTCTCCAACAGGCGTCCCACGGAGTTCACGGGCCACCGGAACCGGGTGTCGAACTGCTGCTGGTGGACGTGGTGGATGACGCAGATGTCAGCGGTCCAGCGGGGGGTGAAGAGCGGGGAGAAGAACGGGATGCCGTTCTGGAAGTCGACCACCGCGTCGTAGCCGTGACGGTTCCGCAGCAGGTGCGCGGCGGTTGCCGCGTACACGCCGAAGGTGCCGCCGCTCCGTACGATGCGGATCCCGTCGCGGCACTCCCGGGCGCGCGAGCCGGGGTACCGCGACGAGACGAGGGTGAGGCGGGCGCCGGCCGCCGCGAACCGTCGGGCGATCTCCCAGCAGTAGGCCTCGGCGCCGCCCGCGTCGGGGTGGGCGGGGTCGCGCCAGTTGAGGAAGGCGATGTCGGTCCGGGCGAGCCGGTCGAGTGCGGTCACGGGAATCACCGGGCCAGCGAGATCCGTAGGAGGTCGGCCATCGAGCGCAGTCCGTCGCGCCGGGCCGAGAAGGTCGAACCGGGGACGTCGTGCCAGACCACCGGCACCTCCACGACGTCCTGCCCGGCCCGTACGACCCGGGCCAGCAGTTCCACGTCGAAGGCGAAGCCGTCGACGTGGCAGTCCCGCACGACCGACCGGGCCAGCGGGCCGGAGAAGAACTTGAAGCCGCACTGGGTGTCGGCCACGTCGGGCAGCGACAGGTGGGCGAGCGTACGGAAGAGCAGACCGCCGCCCCGGCGCAGGAGCGGCTGCTCCACGTCGAGGCGCGCACCGGGCGCGTGGCGCGAGGCGATCACGGCGCCGTGGCCCGCCCGCAGCAGGCGCATGACCCGGTCGAGGGTTTCCACCGGCGTCGCGTTGTCGGCGTCGGCGAAACCGACGTACCGGGCCGAAGAGGTCGCGATCCCTCGCCGGACCGCCGCGCCCTTGCCCTGGTCGCTGCAGCCGATGGCGTGGACCGGGACGGGTGAGTCGGTGAAGCGTCGGAGGACGTCGAGGGTGCCGTCGGCGCTGTTGTTGTCGACGACGACGACCGCCGAGGACCAGGGGCGCGAGGCCAGGTAGTCGACGGTGGTGGCCACGGTCGAGGGCAGTCGTTGCTGCTCGTTGAACGCGGGGATCAACAGTTCCAGTTCCACCGGCGGGCGGACGAGCCGGCGGGGGAGCGGTGCGTGGGGGTGCGCGGGGGCCATCACGCCTCGCCTCCTCGGGAGGAAGGCGCGGGGCGCGGGGCGCACGGTCGCGCGGGGGTCGGGGCGGGGGAGAACCCGTGGCGGACGGAGCGGTCAGGGCCGCACGGCGGCGTCGGACCGGGGGCGGGCCGGGATCCGGCCGAGCCGTGGCCTCCGGCCGGTCCGGCCGACCGGCCGGAGCGGCGACCGCGTCGCGCGGTGCGGGTGTGGGTGGTGCGGGAGCGTCGCCGCCGTGCGGTGCCGCGCGGTCTGCACGCTCGGCATCGGTGCGTGGGGGCGGCGCGGTCGATCCGGTCGGATGCCCGGCGGGCCGGGTGGGAACGCGGGGGACGGCCGGGGGCACGGCGCCGGGCGTCGGAGAGGGGCCAGTCGGTCATCCGCCGCAACGGGTGCGGAGCGGGTGCCACCTGCGTTCGGCGGAGGGGAACGGAGGTCACGACGAGCCTCTTCCTGCAACCGACCCTGCCGCTGGTGTGTGCTCAGGGTCTGATCTGTGGCGAAATGTTGCTTCTCTTAGCGTTAGCATCCTTCTGATGCTTTAGTCAACCGCGGGAGGCGTGGGGGCCGCGGTTGCTGCGGAACGGTCCGTGCGCCAGCCGCGACAGGGCGTTGTGCGGACGCTCGTCCACCAGGGTGCCGAGGATCCGGGTGCCGTCCCGGATCGTGCGCAGGTGCGACGGGCCGTGACGGCGGGGGAGTTCGAGGCTCGGCACCTCCGCCACGCGCAGACCGTAGTGCAGGGCGTGCGCGACGAGTTCGGCACCGAGCTCGACGCCGTCCTCGTGCAGGTCGAGGAGCTCGACGAAGGGTCGCCGGAACGCGCAGAATCCGTACCAGAGGTCCGTGAGGGGCTGGCCGTACAGGCGGCGGGCGACGCGCAACAGCGCGCGGTGCCCGAGGCGCCGCGACAGCGGATAGTCGGCGCAGTCCCCGCCCGCGATGAAGCGCGACCCCTTCACGAAGTCGTAACCGCTGTCCAGGTAGTGCAGGTAGTGCGGGATCTCGTGCGGCGACATGCTGCCGTCGGCGTTCATCAGGACGATCAGGTCCCCGGTCGCCGCGAGCAGGGCGGCGTGCGGAATGTCGCCCCGGGTGGCGTCCCAGGTGCCGAGTCGGCGCACGTCCATTCCCCCGGGCCCTTCGCGCTTCCCGCCCCGAGGCGCGGGGGCCCCGATCAGGACCACCTCCTGCACGCCCGTCGGCACCTGGTCCAGGAGTCGGTCGAGGGTTCTCCCCGGGTCTCCGTCGCCGGGGCGGACCGTGAGGACGAGGCTCACGGTCCGGGCGCCGGAACGGGGCGTGGGGGCGGTCGGGCGGCGCAGTGGGTGCCCGTCGCTGCTCATCGGGGATCGCCAGTCATCGGCACGGCCTCACCCTTCGGCCCTGTTCGGCGGCCCGGCCTGGACGTCGGTCCGCGCTCTTCAGCCTCCTGCGGGCGCACCGACTCCGTCAAGGAAGGTGCAAGAGTATGCGGGAGTCCGGGAAGGGATGGCGGCAGCCCCGTGTCCGCTCCCGTGCCCGCTTCCCGAGGGCTCTCCCCGCCCGCTGCCCGAGGGGACGGCGCGGCACCTCCGCGCGCTTCCTGACGGGGTGGTGGGGAACGGTGTCCGCGCCGTCGTGCGCCGGGGCGCGGGGCGGTGCGTACCTTTCCGGCGCAGGGGCCGGACGGCGCCCTGCTCGCCGCCTGACATCTGCACACGACCTCCCGAAGGAATACAATCCCGTCATGGCAGGGCGAATTGAAGACTATGCCCTCGTCGGTGACCTGGAGACGGCCGCGCTCATCGGAACCGACGGGTCCGTGGACTGGTGGTGCGCGCCCCGCTTCGACTCGCCCGCCTGTCTCGCAGCCCTCCTCGGGGAACCGGACCACGGCCGTTGGATCCTCGCTCCGGTCGGAAGGTCCCTGTGCACGCGACGGAGTTACCGCGGCGACACGCTCGTGCTCGACACGGTCTGGGAGACCCTCTCCGGCACCCTGAGGATCACCGACTTCATGCCGCCCCGCGCGCCCCGCTTCCCGTCCGGCGGGGGTCCGAGGATCATCCGGATCGTCGAGGGCATCGCCGGACGGGTCGCTGTGCACGGCGAGTTGAGGGTCCGCTTCCACCACGGCAACATCGTCCCCTGGACCCGGTCGACGGACCGACGCACCGTCATCTCCGTCGCCGGGCCCGACGCCACCCACCTCTCCTGCGGTCCGGGCGTCGAACTCACCGTCACCCCCGACCGCACGACCTGCGAGTTCACCGTCGCGGCCGGCCAACGGATTGCCTTCGTGCTCGGGTGGAGCCCCTCACACGCCCCCGCACCCCCGGCCTGCTCGCCCGCTGACGTCGCGGCGGCCCTCGCCCACACCCTCGCCTTCTGGGACGATTGGGCCTCCGTCCTGCACTACGAGGGGCCCGCCCGCGAGGTCGTGATCCGCTCGCTGCTCACCCTCAAGGCCCTCACCTACGCTCCCAGCGGGGGCATCGTCGCCGCCGCCACCGCCTCCCTCCCCGAATCCATTGGTGGCCGGCGCAACTGGGACTACCGCTTCTGCTGGTTGCGGGACTCCACCTTCACCCTGTCCTGCCTGCTCCGCAGCGGATACCGGAGGGAGGCGCTGGCCTGGACGGAGTGGCTGCTGCGCGCCGTCGCCGGGGACCCCGCCGACCTCCAGCCGCTGTACGGGGTCGAGGGGCAGCGCCGACTCCCCGAGACGCACGCCGACTGGCTTCCCGGCTACGAGGGTTCACAGCCCGTCAGGTTCGGCAACGCCGCCGTCGACCAGTTCCAGCTCGACGTCTACGGAGAGGTGCTCAGCACCGTCTACTCCGCGGTCCGGGCCGGCATCGTCCTCGACCGCCCGACCTGGACCCTGATCGCCTCGCTCCTGGAGTACCTCGGGCAGCGCTGGCGGGAACCCGACGAGGGGATCTGGGAGGTCCGGGGGCCGCGACGCCATTTCGTCCACTCCAAGGTCATGGCCTGGGTCGCCGCCGACCGGGCCGTCCGTCTGGCGCGCGTCGCCGGACTGCGCGGTTCCCTCCCGCACTGGCAGGCGCTGCGCGCCGAACTGCACGCGGAGGTCTGCGCCCGTGGCTGGAGCGAGGAACAGCGCTCCTTCACCCAGTCCTACGGGAGCAGCCAGGTCGACGCCACCGCCCTGCTGATTCCCCGGCTCGGCTTCCTCCCCGCCGGCGACCCGCGCGTCCTCGACACCGTCCGGGCGATGGAGCGGCTCGACGACCACGGGTTCCTGCGCAGGTACGGCGACGTCCGCGACGGGGGCAGGCACGACCTCGACGCCCTCGGCGGCACGGAGGGGAGCTTCGTCGCCTGCACCCTCTGGTACGCCGACGCCCTCGCCATGACCGGGTGCACCGACGAAGCACGGGCCGTGTTCGAGCGGGTCCTCGCCGTCCGCAACGACGTCGGCCTCCTCGCCGAGGAATGGGACCCGATGGCCGGCCGGCAGCTCGGCAACACCCCCCAGGCGCTCAGCCACGTCGCCCTGGTGAACACGGCGTTCACCCTGTACGGCACGCGCCGCCACGACCGTGACCGCTCCCGCCACCTCACCGTGGCGTGAACGTGCCCCCGTCGGCACGGAGCCGGCGGGGCGCCCGACGGCCGGCGCGTCCCCGCGGTAGGTCGTCCGCGGCGAGCCCCCCGCGCTCCGGAGACGTTCCGGCCCGACGGCACCGTGCGGGCCCGGCACCGTGCGGGCCCGGTACGGTCGCCGCCGGATGCGGTCCCACGGCCCCCGTTATGTTTTCTGCGGCTCCGCAATGGGGCCGCTGGCCTCCGGGCCCGGCATGGCTGTGTCCCCCTGTCGATGGCATGACCTGGGGGGTGGTGTCACCGGGTCCGGGGGTGTTCGTCGGAGACGCTGATCAGAGGTCCGGCCACCGTCCGGTCCGGCGCAATGCTGGGCAGTTCGCGGGCGGCAGGTCTGCACAACGTGGATGCGCGAGCACGGCACCCGAGCCGAGGCCGGCACCGTCAACACCCCCTGGGAAGGGGCACGATGTTCGAGATCGAAGACGTGGGCGTGTTCCTGGGCCTGGACGTCGGCAAGAGCAGCCATCACGGTCATGGGCTCACCCCGGGCGGGAAGAAGGTCTTCGACAAGCAGCTGCCCAACAGTGAACCCAAGCTGCGGGCCGTCTTCGACAAGCTGACCGCGAAGTTCGGCACCGTGCTGGTGATCGTGGACCAGCCCGCCTCCATCGGCGCCCTGCCGCTGACCGTCGCCCGCGACGCGGGCTGCCAGGTCGCCTACCTGCCCGGACTGGCGATGCGCCGGATCGCCGACCTCTACCCGGGCGAGGCCAAGACCGACGCCAAGGACGCCGCCGTCATCGCGGACGCCGCCCGCACCATGCCGCACACCCTGCGCTCGCTGGAGCTGACCGACCAGATCACCGCCGAGCTGACCGTGCTCGTCGGCTTCGACCAGGACCTGGCCGTCGAGGCCACCCGCACCTCCAACCGGATACGCGGCCTGCTCACCCAGTTCCACCCCTCCCTGGAGCGCGTCCTGGGCCCGCGCCTGGACCACCAGGCGGTGACCTGGCTGCTGGAGCGCTACGGTTCCCCGGCCGCCCTGCGCAAGGCCGGCCGCCGCAGACTCGTGGAGCTGATCCGTCCAAAGGCCCCGCGCATGGCCACCAGGCTGATCGACGACGTCTTCAACGCGCTCGACGAGCAGACCGTCGTCGTTCCCGGGACCGGCACCCTCGACATCGTCATCCCCTCCCTGGCCGCCTCGCTGGCCGCTGTCCACACCCAGCGCCGGGCGATGGAAGCCCAGATCAACGCCCTGCTGGAGGCTCACCCTCTTTCCCCGGTCCTGACGTCGATGCCCGGCGTCGGCGTCAGGACCGCCGCCGTCCTGCTGGTCACCGTCGGCGACGGCACCAGCTTCCCCACCGCCGCCCACCTCGCCTCCTACGCCGGCCTCGCCCCAGCCACGAAGCAGTCCGGGACCTCGATCCATGGCGAACACGCACCCCGAGGCGGAAACCGGCAGCTCAAACGGGCGATGTTTCTCTCCGCCTTCGCCTGCATGAACGCCGACCCGGCCTCCCGCGCCTACTACGACAAGCAACGCGCCCGCGGCAAGACCCACACCCAAGCCCTCCTCCGCCTCGCCCGCCAACGCATCAGCGTCCTGTTCGCCATGCTCCGCGACGGCACCTTCTACGAATCCCGGACACCGACGGACGTCGAGCTCGCCGCTTAGCCTCAGCGAGCCCGAACCACCCGAAACCCGACACAGGTGCCTTGACGAAAGACATAGAGGCACCCCCCGGCGTGTCGTTCGGGTGTCTCCAGCGGGCGCAGCGGGCGGGCCTGGGGTCGAATCGGGGCATGGCTTCCTATGACAGGCTCCGTGCGGGCGGCTCCCCGAGGCCGCTGGAGACCGGTGACACCTGGTGGTACGCCGCCGTGGCCGGCGAGGCCGCCGGCTCGTTCAGCACGCGGGTCCGCACCCGGACCCGCCGTGCCTGCCTCGGGGCCGTCCTCCTCCTCACGGTCGTCTACGCGGGACTCGTGCTCACCGCGACCGGCCGCCGCTGGGGGGACGCCGCCGTCACCGGCCGGCGCGCGGACGGGACCGCCGCCGCCGTGCTCCGCGACCACCCCTCGCTCGCCGGCCTCACCACCCTGTCCCTGGTCCTCGGTTGTGTCCTCCTGCTCGCCGTCGGCCTCGTGCGCAAGCGGTACGCCCTCACCGCCGCGGCCACCGGCGCGGTCGTCACCGCCCTCGCCGTCACCGGGCTGCTCCAGCGGTACGCGCCCAGGCCCCGCCCCGTCGACACCGTCGGCGGCCTCGACCCGAGCGGCTTCCCCAGCTTCCAGACCGCCCTCGCCCTCGGCCTCGCCCTCGCGCTGGTCCTGGTCGTCCCGTACCGGCTGCGCGCGCTCGCCGTCGGCGCGGGCACGCTCTGGGCCGTCGGCGTCGGCGCCTACACCATCGCCGCCGGGCAGCACCGGCCCGGTGACGTCATCGCCGCCGCCCTGGTGGCCCTCGCCGTCACCTCCGGGCTCCTCGCCCTCCTCGCCCGGAAGGGCAAGGTCCGCCCCGGCCCACGGCGCGGTCCCGCCCTGCCCGGCCTTCCCGTGACCGTCCCGCTCGCCCTCCTCGCGCTGGTCGGCCTCGGCGCCGGGTTCTGGCTGCTCGGCGACGCCCTCGCCCTGCCCGCCACTGCCCCGTACGACCCGGTCGAGCTCCGCCTCGCGCACCGCTGCGGCCAGGCCCTCGCCGCAGGGGTGGTCGCCGCTGCCGGCTTGACCCTGCTCACGGTGCTGCGGCGCGTCGACGTGGACGGCGGCCCCGCCCCGTACCGGCTCGGCGGTCCCTTCGTGGAGGCCGCGGGAGTCCCGCACGACGCGGAGCTCGTGGGGCCCTTTACCGAGGACCGCGATCACGAGATATCTTGATGTCGAGCAATCTCGCATACGCAGACGTGGAGCGGAGCACCTGGTGACTGACTCGACCATCATCTACACCCACACTGACGAGGCGCCTGCCCTGGCGACGTACTCGTTCCTGCCCGTGATCCAGGCGTATGCCTCGCAGGCCGGCGTCACGGTCGAGACGCGTGACATCTCCCTCGCGGGCCGCATCATCGCCGTCTTCCCCGAGTTCCTGGAGGAGGGCCAGCGCATCGCCGACGCCCTCTCGGAGCTCGGCGACCTGGCCAAGACGCCCGGCGCCAACATCATCAAGCTGCCGAACGTCTCGGCGTCCATCCCGCAGCTCAAGGCCGCGATCGCCGAGCTCCAGGCCCAGGGCTACGCCCTCCCGGACTACCCGGACGACCCGCAGACGGACCAGGACAAGGACGTCCGCGCCCGTTACGACAAGATCAAGGGCTCGGCCGTCAACCCGGTCCTGCGCGAGGGCAACTCCGACCGCCGTGCTCCGGGCTCGGTCAAGAACTACGCCAAGGCGCACCCGCACCGCATGGGCGCCTGGACCTCCGAGTCCAAGACCAACGTCGCCACGATGAGCGAGAACGACTTCGCCTCCACGGAGAAGTCGGTCGTCATGGAGAAGGACGACACCCTCCGCTTCGAGTTCGCCGCCGCCGACGGCACCGTCAGCGAGCTCCGCGCGCCGCTGAAGGTCATCGCCGGCGAGGTCGTCGACGCCGCCGTCATGCGCGTCGCCGCCCTGCGCACCTTCCTCGGCGAGCAGGTCGCCCGTGCCAAGGCCGAGGACGTGCTCTTCTCCGTGCACCTCAAGGCCACGATGATGAAGGTCTCCGACCCGATCGTCTTCGGCCACGTGGTGCGCGCCTTCTTCCCGAACACCTTCGCCACGTACGGCGAGGCGCTCGCCGCCGCGGGCCTCTCCCCGAACGACGGCCTCGGCACCGTCCTGGGCGGCCTGGACGCCGTCCCGAACGGCCTGGGCGCCGAGATCAAGGCCTCCTTCGAGGCCGAGCTCGCGGAGGGCCCCGCCCTCGCGATGGTCGACTCCGACAAGGGCATCACCAACCTGCACGTGCCGTCCGACGTCATCGTCGACGCCTCGATGCCGGCCATGATCCGCACCTCCGGCCACATGTGGGGCCCCGACGGCCAGGAGGCCGACACCCTCGCGGTCCTCCCGGACCACAGCTACTCCGGCGTCTACCAGGCCGTCATCGAGGACTGCCGTGCCCACGGCGCCTTCGACCCGGCGACCATGGGTTCCGTCCCGAACGTCGGCCTCATGGCGCAGAAGGCCGAGGAGTACGGCTCCCACGACAAGACCTTCGAGATGGCGCAGGCCGGCACCGTCCGCCTCGTCGACTCCGAGGGCAACGTCGTCCTGGAGCAGGAGGTCGCCGAGGGCGACATCTTCCGCGCCTGCCAGACCAAGGACCTGCCCATCCAGGACTGGGTCAAGCTCGCCGTCACCCGCGCCCGCGCCACCGGCGCCCCGGCCGTCTTCTGGCTGGACGAGAACCGCGCCCACGACGCGCAGCTCATCGCCAAGGTGAAGCAGTACCTGCCGGAGCACGACACCGAGGGCCTGGACATCAAGGTCCTCTCCCCGGTCGAGGCCACCGCGTTCTCCCTGGAGCGCATCCGTCGCGGCGAGGACACCATTTCCGTCACCGGAAACGTCCTCCGCGACTACCTGACCGACCTCTTCCCGATCCTGGAGCTCGGCACCAGCGCCAAGATGCTGTCGGTCGTCCCGCTGATGGCGGGCGGCGGCCTCTTCGAGACCGGCGCCGGCGGTTCCGCCCCCAAGCACGTCCAGCAGCTCGTCAAGGAGAACTACCTCCGCTGGGACAGCCTCGGCGAGTTCTTCGCCCTGGCCGCCTCCTTCGAGCACCTCGCGACGAGCACGGGCAACACCCGCGCCCAGGTCCTGGCCGACACCCTCGACCGCGCCACCGGCACCTTCCTCAACGAGGACAAGTCGCCGACCCGTCGCCTCGGCGGCATCGACAACCGCGGCAGCCACTTCTACCTGGCCCTCTACTGGGCCCAGGAGCTGGCCGAGCAGACCGACGACGCCGAGCTGGCCAAGGCCTTCGGCCCGCTCGCGGAGACCCTGACCGCGAACGAGCAGAAGATCGTCGACGAGCTGATCGCCGTCCAGGGCGTTCCGGCCGAGATCGGTGGCTACTACCAGCCCGACCCGGCCAAGGCCGCGGCCGTGATGCGCCCGTCCACCACCTTCAACGAGGCCCTCGGTTCCCTCGCCTGATCCGGCGCGCGACCCGCACCGCCCCGGCCGGAACTCCTCCGGCCGGGGCGGTCCCGTCAGTGGCGCAGATGGATTCCGGGTGTGAACCTGGATGGATGAGTTGGGCATCTTGGACGACCGCCGGTGTTTACACCGGGCGAGGTGGGGTGCTGACCGACGAGGCCGGCGTCGTCACGGGCGATCTGACCGTGCACACGACGTGGGCCGAGCGCGAAGCACGCGTGGCCGTGCAGTACAGCGGCGCGTCCGACTGGTTCACCATGTCGGGCAGTCCGGTTCCGTGCGCATCGGAGGAGGAGAGCCGCGACCTGCACGACGCCGTCGTGGCAGCGGTTCGGAAGGGCAACGGGGCCACCGTCCCGACCCTGCCCGCCGCACCACCGGTGTAGGGTCCCGCGCCGGGCACCGGAGCACCGGACGCGAGACGCACCGGAAGAAAGTGTTATTCCTCCCGAGCCCACGGGTCTCCGCAGGAAGGGGGACTCGGACCCAGGGATGAGGGAGCAGAGCCATGCACAGCGACGAGCGACGCACCACCGTGCTCGTGGAGGCGGCCAGGGCCGGTGACGCGCGCGCCAAGGACGAGCTGGTGCGTGCCCACTTCCCGCTCGTCCACAACATCGTCGGCCGCGCCCTCGACGGCCACGCCGACACGGACGACATCGTCCAGGAGACGATGGTCCGCGCCCTTGACGGCCTCGGCGGTCTCCGCGATCCCTCCCGCTTCCGGTCCTGGCTGGTCGCCATCGCCATGAACGGCATACGGCGCCGTTGGCGGGAGAAGCGACAGGCGCCCGTGCCCGGTCTCGACCGGGTCGCGGACCTCGCCGATCCGGCCGGTGACTTCACCGAGCTCACCATCCTCCGCCTCGGCCTCTCCGGGCAGCGCCGCGACGTGGCCCGCGCCACCCGCTGGCTCGACGAGGACGACACTGATCTCCTCGCCCTGTGGTGGTTGGAGGCCGCCGGTGAACTCACCCGCGCCGAGCTCGCCGAGGGCCTCGGCATCCCCCCGCGGCACGCTGCCGTCCGCGTGCAGCGGATGAAGGAGCGCCTCGACACCGGACGTGCCGTGGTGCGGGCCCTGGACGCCCTCCCGCAGTGCCCGGAGCTGGCGACGATCCTGGAACCCTGGGACGGCAGCCCCTCGCCGCTCTGGCGTAAGAGGATCGCCCGCCACCTGCGGGCCTGCGCCGCCTGCACCTCCCGCGCGACCGGTCGCCGTGGCCTCGCCCCCGTCGAGGGCCTGCTCGTCGGGATCGGCCTGGTGCCGCCGCTGGCCGCTGCCGCATCCACGCACGGGCCGGCGACGGAGTACGCGGCGCACGCGCAGGTTCCCCCTCCGGAACACTCCGCGCCCGCCGTCCCCCCGGACGGCGGGCGCGCGGCCCCCTCCTCCCCGCACGGAACCTCCGGGCAGACCGGCCCCGCCCACCGTGCCCCCGCCCGGGACGGCCGATGGAACCCGATGCGGCGCGCGACCGCCGCCGGGGCCGCGGCCGTCGCCGTCCTCGGGGCGGTCGTCCTCCTTGCACCGCCCGAACCTGAGGCGCGACTCAAGCCCGAGTCGACGGTCGCCGCCCCTCCGCCCACGACCGTCCCGACCCCGGTCCCGCCGAGCCCGGTGGTCACCACCACCCCTCCCGCGCCGACGACCACCCCCCCGACCCCCCGGGCCACCACGCCGCCCCCGCCCGCGCCCGGACCGGGGGAGCAGGTGACCGCACTGGTCAACCAGCTGCGTGCGAAGGCCGGTTGCCCGGCGCTGCGGACCGACCCCCGGCTGGTCCGGGCCGCCCGTGACTACGCCCGGGACATGGTCGCGCGCGGCTACTACGGTCACAGCAGCCCCGAGGGCGACTTCGCGGACGCCCGGATCACTGCGGTCGGGTACGAGTGGAGCGCCTGGGCCGAGAACCTGGCACGGGGGGTGAGGGACCCGTCGACCGTGGTCGAGGACTGGCGGGACGGCGCGATGCACGAGGAGAACATGCTGAACTGCCGCTACCGGGACACCGGCGTGGCGTCGGTGCCCGGTCCCGGCGGCACGATCTGGGTGCAGAAGCTCGCCGCTCCCGCCTCCTGAGCCGGGGCGGGGGCCCGGCCGAACCGGGGGCACGGGATCAGCGTCTGGTGCCGAAGTCCTGTACCCACCAGGGGCCGTTGGTGCTGAGGGTCACTCCGACGCCGATGTCCTCGAACGCACAGTTGAGGATGTTCGCTCGGTGGCCGGGACTGTCCATCCAGTCCTTCATGGCCCGGGCCGGGGTCTTCGGCCCGCGATGGATGTTCTCCCCCCAGGACGACCACGTGTAACCGGCGCTGCTCATCCGGTCACCCGCGTCCCGGCCCTCCGGGCTGTGGTGCTCGTAGTATCCGCGGGCGGACATGTCGTCGGAGTGCTCCTGGGCGGCCCTCCGGAGCCGCTGCACGGACCGGAGCGGACTGCAACCGGCCTTCTTCCGCTCGGCGTTGGCCAGGGCGACGACGTCCTGGACGTACCGGGCGGTGGTGCCGACCGCCGTCGGCCGTTCCGGGGCGGAAGCGGAGACCACCGTCGTGCCGGTCGCCGGGGCGGCCACGTACGTTCCGGTCGCCACGGTGAGCGCCGCGGCCGCACTGCCGACGGCCAGGACCGCGGCGCGGAACGACGGGCGGTGCGACGCGTGCCGTCGCCCCCCACCGCCTCTGCGGCGCCGGCCACCGGAGCCCCTCACCGCCCGGAGCCGCCCCGGGGGCTCGGGGCGCACGCGGTTCCCGGGGTGTTCGGGGCGTTCGGGGTGTTCGGGACGGTCGTGGTGCCGCATGGAGCTCCGCTCTCTCGCCGAGGTCGCCGGACGGACCGGTGCCGGGACGGCCACCGGGGCGACGGCGGTAACACTTTCCGTCCCCGACCGGTCCGACACTCCTCGTCAACGCGGCGCGTCAACGACCTCCCGGAGCCGTCATCCCTGCGGGACGACCGCCACCGGGCAGGGCGCGAGGTGGAGCGCCGCATGCGCCACGGAACCGATCCGGGGGCCGAGGGCCCCTCGGCGAGCCCGACGACCGACCACCAGCAGTTGGGCACCGCCCGAGGCGGAGAGCAGGACCTGTCCGGCGCTGCCCAGCTCGACGTGCTCGATCACCGGTACGTCGGGGAACCGCTCCCGCCAGGGCGCCAGCGCCTCGCGCAGTTCCTTCTCCTCGTACGGGACGAGCCCGCCGGCCTCGTCCGCGAGCCGCATCGACGCCGGGCTGTACGCGTACAGCGGCGGCAGGCTCCACGCCCGCACGGCCCGCACCGACGCCCCGCGCGCCGCGGCGGCCTCGAAGGCGAAGCCGAGTGCCGCAGCGCTGTCCTCCGGGCTGCCGAGCTGGCCGACGAGCACGTACCCCGAGGGGGGTTCGGCCGGCTCGCCGTCACGGGACCGGACGGCGACGACGGGACGGGAGGCGGCGGCGATGATCTGCTGCCCGTACGAGCCCAGCAGGAAACCGGTGACGGCCCCGTGCCCGCGTGAGCCGATGACCAGCATCTCGGCCCGTTCCCCGATGCCGAGCAGCGCGGCGACCGGGACGTCGGGGAGCAGTTCTGCGGTGAGGGTGAGACCCGGGTGGCGCTGCGCGATGGTGGCCTCGGCCTCGTGCAGGACGGCACGGGCCGCACGCTGCTGGGTCTCGGGGTCCTGGACGAGGGGCAGGTCGAGGGGTTCCCAGCGCCAGGCGTGCACGAGTCGCAGCGCGAGCCCCCGGTGTTCGGCCTCGCGGGCGGCCCAGTCCGCCGCGGCCAGGCTCTCCGGGGAACCGTCGACTCCTGCGACGATCTCACGACTCATCGGGCTGCCTCCGTCGGTGCGATGACGGGCCCGCCGACCGGCTGGCCCTCCTGCACCCCATTCTGGGTCCAACGGCGGTGCGCGGAGAGGGCCGGACGTCCCGACCCGCCGGTCCGTCCGGCCCCCGTCCCCGGAGCGGAGGTGCCGGTGGTGCGGGTGGGGAGCGGCGTCCCGGACGCGGGCGCCCTCGGGACGGTGCCCCCGTGTCGCGCTGCCGGGACCCCGCCCGTGCGGCGCGCCGGGCCCACGGGCACCGCGCCGGGACCTTCCGGGGCGGTGCCCGACCGGGACCTTTTCCTGCCGGGGGAGACCACGGCCGTCAGCCGATGCGGTGGCCCGCCAGGGGGGCCGTTTCGTCGCCGGTGCCCGCACGCACCCCGCGCAGGAACGCCTCCAGGGCTTCCAGGGAGCTGGTCGACGGTTCCCACCCCAGTTCCCGCCGGGCCCGCTCGGTGGCGAGCAGCGGGAGGTGGCGCAGCGCGTCGAAGAGTCCCGGTGAGGCCGGGGCCAGCCGCAGCCGCCAGGCCGCGGACAGGGCCCCCCGTACCGCCGCTGCGGGCACCTTGACCGTTCGGGCGTGGAGGAGGTCCCCCAGCAACGCCGCGTCGACCACCGGTTCCGCGGCGAGGTTGAACGCCCCCCGGACGTCCCGGAGGAGCGCCCTGAGATAGGCGTCGGCCGCATCCTCGGTGTGCAGGACCTGGAAGCGGAGGCCCGTGAACTCCGGGAGCAGCGGCAGCAGATCGGGGCGCACCAGCTGTCCGGGGAAGAACCGGCCCGCGAAGATCCGCCGTTGTCCGCTCGCCGCCTCTTCCTTGAACAGGAAAGCCGGGCGCATCCGGACCACCCGGGTCAACGGGTGGTCCCGCTCGAACGTGTCGAGCACCCGTTCCAGATAGGCCTTCTCCCGGGTGTACGCGGCCCCCGGCCAACCGTGCGTCGGCCAGGCCTCGGACACCGGGGCGCCGCCCTCGGGGCCGGGGGAGTACGCGCCCACCGACGAGGCGTGCACCAGGACGGGCACCCGTGCCGCCGCCACCGCCTCGAAGAGGCGGACCGAGCCCAGGACGTTGGTCCGCCAGGTCTCCACCGGATCGTGGGTCGGGCCGAACCGCCAGGCCAGGTGGACGACCGCATCCGCATCCGCCACGTACTGGGCGAGCCGGGGCTCGTCCCCCTCGCGGGAGAGGTCCAGCTCGGCCCACTCCACGCCCGGGAGGGCCAGGTCCGGGCGGCGCCGGGCGATCCCGAGGACCGAGCCGACGGTCGGCTCGCGTGCCAGCAGCCGGACCAGGCTCGTCCCCACGTTGCCGGTGGCGCCCGTGACGACCACGCGCGAAATCGTGCTCGGGTTCATGGTTCCGACCCTCCGCCATGAGCAGCCGGAGCGCACGCCGACGGCCCGTGACGGGAGTTCGGTCACCCAGCGTGTCCGCATGGGTCGCGGACGTGGCCGCCGACCGCGACGATGGACCGCACCAGGAGACAGGAGACCCCCATGCTGCTGCCCGACAGGAACGCGGTCGACCGGTTGCTGCGGCACTTCCGCGACCAGGAGCGGACGGTGTTGAGCAGGCCGTGCGACCCGTCGGCCCGTCGGCGCTTCGAGGACACGGCGTACACCTTGTGCGTCCTCATGGGAGAACGCACCGCACGCCAGGCCGTCCTCGCTGCCGAGCGCTATGTGACGGCGGGTGGAGATCAGAAATCGAGAAGCGCCGCCCCGGTGCCGCCACTAGCGTGACCGCAGGGCCTCCGCCCCGCTGCACGACGGGTCCACGGGCCGACGCGGAGGGCCCGCTGTCAGGGACCGCGCGAGAGCTGGAGACCACGAATGAGCAAGGCCTTGCGGACGGACGTGTCCACGTCCGTTCCCGATGTCGCCGACCGGCACGACCTGATCCGTGTGTACGGCGCCCGGGAGAACAACCTCAAGGACGTCAACGTCGAGATCCCGAAGCGCCGCCTCACGGTGTTCACCGGCGTCTCCGGATCGGGCAAGAGCTCCCTCGTGTTCGACACGATCGCCGCCGAGTCGCAACGTCTGATCAACGAGACCTACAGCGCCTTCGTCCAGGGCTTCATGCCGAGCCTCGCCCGCCCCGAGGTCGACGTGCTCGAAGGCCTGACGACCGCGATCGTCGTCGACCAGCAGCGCCTCGGCGCCGACCCCCGTTCCACGGTCGGCACCGCCACCGACGCCCATGCCATGCTCCGCATCCTCTTCAGCCGCCTCGGGGAGCCGCACATCGGCCCGCCCAGCGCGTACGCCTTCAACGTCCCCTCGGTCCGGGCCAGCGGCGCGATCACCGTCGAGCGCGGCAACCAGAAGACGGAGCGGGCGACCTTCGAGCGGACCGGCGGCATGTGCCCGGGGTGCGAGGGGCGGGGCACGGTCTCGGACATCGACCCCTCCCAGCTCTACGACGACGCCAAGTCGCTCGCCGGCGGCGCGCTCACCGTTCCCGGCTACACCGCGGGCGGCTGGAACCACCGGCTCTACAGCGAGTCGGGCTTCGTGGACCGGGACAAGCCGATCCGCGAGTACACCGCCGAGGAACTCCGGAACTTCCTGCACCACGAGCCGGTCCGGATGAAGATCGCCGGCATCAACATGACCTACGAGGGTCTGATCCCGCGCATCCGGAAGTCCTTCCTGGCCAAGGACAAGGAAGGAATGCAGCCCCACGTCCGGGCGTTCGTCGAGCGGGCGGTCACCTTCACCACCTGCCCCGACTGCGACGGCACCCGCCTCAGCGAGGGCGCCCGAGCCTCCAAGATCAAAGGGATCAGCATCGCCGATGCCTGCGCCCTGCAGATCGACGACCTCGCCGCCTGGGTCCGCGAGCTCGACGAACCCTCCGTGGCGCCACTGCTCACCGCACTCCGGTCGACCCTCGACTCGTTCGTGGAGATCGGCCTCGGCTACCTCTCCCTGGACCGACCCTCGGGCACGCTGTCGGGCGGCGAGGCACAGCGCGTCAAGATGATCCGCCACCTCGGCTCCGCGCTCACCGACGTCACCTACGTCTTCGACGAGCCCACCATCGGACTGCACCCGCACGACATCCGACGGATGAACGGCCTCCTCCGCCAGCTCCGCGACAAGGGCAACACGGTGCTCGTCGTGGAGCACAAGCCGGAGGCGATCGCGATCGCCGACCACGTCGTGGACCTCGGTCCCGGCGCCGGCACGGACGGCGGCACCATCTGCTTCGAGGGCACCGTGGAAGAGCTGCGCGCCGCCGACACCGTCACCGGCCGCCACTTCGACGACCGGGCGGCCCTGAAGGGGACGGTGCGCAGGCCCACCGGAGCCCTGGAGATCCGGGGTGCCTCGGTGCACAACCTCCGGGACGTCGACGTCGACGTCCCGCTCGGGGTGCTCACCGTCGTCACCGGGGTCGCCGGTTCCGGCAAGAGCTCGCTCGTCCACGGCTCGCTCCCCGCGGGGGAGGACGTGATCTCCGTCGATCAGGGGGCGATCCGGGGCTCCCGGCGGAGCAACCCCGCCACCTACACCGGGCTGCTGGACCCGATCCGCAAGGCCTTCGCCAAGGCCAACGGCGTCAAGCCGGCGCTGTTCAGCGCCAACTCCGAGGGTGCCTGCCCCACGTGCAACGGCGTGGGCGTCATCTACACCGACCTCGGCGTGGTGGCGGGCGTCTCCTCCCCCTGTGAGGACTGCGGGGGCAAGCGGTTCCAGCCCTCGGTGCTCGGGTACCTCCTCGGCGGCCGGGACATCAGCGAGGTGCTCGCCATGTCCGTGACCGAAGCCGTGGAGTTCTTCGGCTCCGAGGGGGCACGCATCCCGGCCGCGCAGCGGATCCTCGACCGGCTGGCCGACGTCGGCCTCGGCTACCTGAGCCTCGGCCAGCCGCTCACCACGCTCTCCGGCGGCGAGCGGCAGCGGCTCAAGCTGGCCACGCACCTGGGTGACGGGGGAGGGGTCTACGTCCTCGACGAGCCGACCACCGGCCTCCACCTCGCGGACGTCGAACAACTCCTCGGTCTGCTCGACCGCCTCGTCGACTCCGGCAAGTCCGTCATCGTCGTGGAGCACCACCAGGCGGTCATGGCCCATGCCGACTGGATCATCGACCTCGGCCCCGGCGCCGGCCACGACGGCGGTCGGATCGTGTTCGAAGGCACGCCGGCGGACCTCGTCGCAGCCCGGTCCACCCTCACCGGAGAGCACCTCGCGGAGTACGTCGGCGCCTGAGCGGAACCGTGCCTGCCGTCCGGGGCCCGGGGCCCACGCCGGGGCGCCCGCCGTCCGTCGGCGTGACGGAGTGCGGGGCAGGGGCACCGCCCGCTCGCATGCACCGCCCGCTCCTCCTCGCCCCGGGCCGCACCCTCCGTCCCGTCGGCGGGTGCGGTGTCCGTCACCGCACCCTTCCCTCACCGCAGGGGGCCGTGCGGACCGGTTCCCGAACGGCTCTCCCGCGGGCCGGCAGCCGGACCGTGCGGCGCCCACCGAACCGTCGCCGGCACGACCCCGGTTCGATGTCTCCAGTGGCGCCGCACGACCGGCGGTCCTCGATGGCGCAGGGGTCAGGCCCGCTGGCCCGCCCAGCGCCGCCACCCCCACAGGGCGAGCGCGGCCCCGCAGGCCGAGCCCACCAGCGCCAGGGGAAGCCAGGCCGACGGACCGGGCTCCTCCGACTCCCCGGAGGTCTTCCGGGGAGAAACGACCGACATCGGCTCCGCCCCGGCCCGGGGCGCCGGACCCGCGGCCCGGACCCCGTGGTCGTCACGGGCCACTGCCACGGCCCGGGCCTCCGATTCGGCCGTGGCCTTCGCCCGTGCCGGAGCCAGCGTGCCCACCGGCTGCACCTGCCCGGACGCCTCGAAACCCCAGTCGAGCAGCGCCCGTGCCTCCTCGTACACGGCGAAACCACCGCCCGCCTGGGGATTCATCACCGAGACGACCAGGGTCCGGTCGCCCCGGCGGGCCGCTGAGATCAAGGTGTTGCCCGCGTTGCTCGTGTAGCCGTTCTTGATCCCGAGCAGCCCCGGGTAACGGGTCACGCCGTTCTCTCCCGTCAGCAGCCGGTTGGTGTTGGCGATGCCGTACGACCAGGAACCCGCCGGGAAGTCCGCGTACCGCGTCGAGCAGTACCGCGCGAACGCGGGGTCCTGGAGCCCGGCACGTCCGAAGACCGCCAGGTCGTACGCCGAGGACACCTGGCCGGGGGCGTCGTAGCCGTCCGGGGAGACCACGTGGGTGTCCTCGGCGCCCAGCGCGCGGGCCTTCTCCTGCATCTGCCGGGCCATGGAATCCCAACCGCCGTTCATGGCGGCCAGCACGTGCACGGCGTCGTTCCCCGAGCTGAGGAAGACGCCGTTCCACAGGTCCGAGACCTTGTACGTGTACCCCTCCTTCACTCCGACCAGGCTGCTGCCCGCACCGATTCCGGTCAGCTCGGAATCGGCCACGGTGTGCTGCTCGGAGGGCTTGTGGTGGGGCAGTGCGGTCAAGGCGAACAGCGCCTTCAGGGTGCTGGCCGGCGGCAGCTTCCGATGGGCGTTCCGCGCGGCGAGCACATCGCCCGAGGAGGCGTCCGCCACCACCCAGGACAGGGCGGAGACGGAGGGCACGGCAGGGGCGCCCGGCGCCCCCTGCACCTGTACGCCCTTCCGGTCGAGCCGGGCCGGGTCGACGAACCGGCGCACGGGGGGCGTGGGTTCCTCGACCGAAGCCGCGCCGTGCGAGACGGGGGTGACGGGGGAGGCCGTGGCCGCCGGAACGGGCAGCACGAACAGCAGCGCCGCGGTACCGGCGGCAGCTTGACGGACAGCTGACGTGACGATCATTCAGCCACCGTAAGAAGGAGGCGCGGAGCGTGCAGATCGGAGTGCGCCGACCGGACTAGCGGCCGTGGCGTACGGCGGCGCGTCGTGCGTCCGCCCGGGTGGCGTCCGGACGCGGACAGGCCCCGGCGGCCGTGGCGGAGAGGACCGGTACCACCCGGCCGCGGCGCCGGGCACAACGGCGCCGCGGCCCTCGTCCGGACCGCAGCGCCGTCCTTCCGGACCGGCGCCGCGACCAGCGGGACCACGGCTCTCTCCAGACAACTCCCTAGGAGGCGGGCGTCGTTGACCGTAGGATCTCACCGCTGGCACGTCGAAGCGTCCCGGGCTCGACCAGGGGGTCGGCCGCCCGTCACACGCCCGGCGTCCCCTCCCTCCTCAGGCAGGAGCCCCTCCCTTGAACACACCGCACACCACCCCGCAGCCCGGTGGATCCCCGCACCGCATGGATCCGGCGGGCGGCTGCCCGCACGCGGACAACGCCCGACTGCTCGCCGGGGGCGCCGTCACCCCGGTGGTCCTTCCCGGCGAGATCGAGGGCATGGCGGTGCTCGGCCACGACGCCCTGCGCGACTTCCTCTCCCACCCCGACGTCGCCAAGGGCCCCCAGCACTTCACGGCCCTCGCCGAGCGCCGCATCCCCGAAGGCTGGCCGCTGCTGACCTTCGCCACGGTGCCCGGCATGACCACCGCCGACGGGGTCGACCACCGTCGACTGCGCACCCTGGTCAGCAGTGCCTTCACCGCCCGCCGGGTCGAGGAGCTCCGCCCGCGGGTCGAAGCGGTCACCACGGGACTGCTGGACGGACTCGCAGAAGCCGCCCGCGCCGCCGACGGGGTCGCCGATCTGCGCCGCCACTACGCGCTGCCGCTGCCCCTCGGCGTCATCTGCGAACTCCTCGGCGTCGCCCCGGCGCACCAGGACAGGCTGCACCACCTCTCCAGCCTGGTCGTCGCGACCGACACCGAACCCGAGCGGGTCGTCGCCGCCAACCGGGAGCTCGTCGAGCTGCTGGCCTCCATCGCCGCCGCCCGGGCAGCGGCCCCCGGTGAGGACCTCACCAGTGCCCTCATCGCGGCCCGGGACGAGGGCGGCGACCGGCTCAGCCAGTCCGAGCTCATCGGCACCCTGCTCCTGATGATCATCGCGGGTCATGAAACCACCCTGAACCTGGTCACCAATGCGGTCCGGGCGCTCTGCGGCCACCGCGAGCAGCTCGCCCTGGTCGTCGAGGGCCGTGCCGGCTGGGCCGACGTGGTGGAAGAGACGCTCCGCTGGGACAGCCCCGTCAGCTACTTCCCGTTCCGCTATCCCACCAAGGACCTCACCGTCGACGGCACCCTCATCCCCCGGGGCACCCCGGTGCTCGCCGGATACTCCGCCGCGGGCCGCGACACGAAGGCCCACGGCCCGGACGCCGACCGCTTCGACCTCAGCCGTCGGCCGTCCGTGAAGCACCTGTCGCTCGGTCACGGGCCCCACTACTGCCTGGGTGCGCCGCTCGCCCGGATGGAGGCCGCGATCGCCCTGGAGGCGCTCTTCACCCGCTTCCCGGATCTCGACCTGGCCGTCCCCGAGGCGGAGCTCGCCCGGCACGCGGGCTTCGTCGGCAACAGCGTCCGGGCGCTCCCCGTCCGTCTCGGGGGCTGAACGCACCGACCGCGAAGCGCCGGTCCCGACGAACGGGCAACGGGCCCGCAGGGTGCCGGGGCGATCCGCGCCCCGGCGCCGCCGCCGCTTTCCGCCGCGCCGTTCACACGGTGCGGACTTCCCCGCCCCTTCCCGGTGCGGAGCGAGTCCTACGGGTCGACTTCTCGGCGACGCGGCTTCGCGTGCCGGCGCGTCGAGCACGAGGCAGCGTGGGACGGGGGGCCGCAGCCCAGACGCACGTGATGCTCTCCCTCGCAGTCGTCCGCGTCCCTCTGCGTCGCCGACCCGGCGTGGAGAAGGCCGTCCGTCACCGGGGTGCGGTTTCTTGCGGGTACACCGTGTCCAGGAGGTCGCGGACGAACCGGTCGAGGTCGTCCAACCCGGCTTGGGCCAGGGTGCGGGTGCCTCCGGTGAGGAGGTGGGGGATGACGGCGTGCAACGCGAGGGTGACGGCCACGGCCCGCTGGGGGGTGACGGGCAGGCCCGCCGCGCGCTGGGCCCGTGCGAAACCGGTGAAGTCGGCGGCCGCGATCGGATCGAGGATGGTGGCGAGCCAGTCCCTGCGGGCCGCCTCGGCCTGTAGCTCCAGATAGGCCAACATGCGGGGGCGGCCGGGGCCGGCGACGTTCCGGAGCAGCCCGGCGAGCAGGCCCACCAGGGCCTCGCGGTCCGTGGGTTCGGTGCCGCCGGGCATCAGCTCTGCGGCCGTCCGGTGGTACTGCTCCGCGCATCGCTCGGCCGCGGCGCGCAGCAGGGCGTCCCTGGTCGGGAAGTAGTTCTTCGTGGTGCCCAGGGGGACTGCGGCTGCGGTGTCGACGGCCCGGTGCGTCAGACCCCGTCCGCCTGCGGCGGCCAGGACCTCGATGGCGGCGTCGCCCAGCAGGTCTCGGCGGTTCCCGTTCAGCGTTGCTTCTCCTCGTTCCTCGACGCATTGCCCACGATACCCCATCTGTGGTACCCCATCTGTGGTACCACAGATGGGGTGGCATGGATCCACGGATACGGGAGCGAGGGCGTGATGACGGGATCGGTCGTTGTGGTGGGGGCGGGAGTCGGCGGGCTGGCAGCGGCAATCGGGCTGCGCCGGGCGGGTTGGCGGGTGACGCTCCTGGAGCGTCGAACCGAACTGGAGCGCTACGGAACCGCGTTCGCCCTCCATCCGACCGCGCAGGACGCCCTCGACCGCCTCGGCGTCGGCGCGGCGGTACGCCGTCGTGCAGTGCCGTACCGCTGCGCGCAGGTCCGCACCCCCGACGGGCGGGTGCTGGCCCGGCTTCCGCTGGAGCGCGTCGAACGCAAGGCGGGGCGGCCCGAACTGCTGATCTCCCGGCCCTACCTCATCGATGCGCTGGCGGACGAGTTGGCCGCCCTGGGGGGCGTCACCGTCGCGCTCGGGGAGAACGTCGTCGACGTGACCGCACTCTCGGCCGAGCACGACCTGCTCGTCGGTGCCGACGGTCTGCGGAGCGCCGTACGGGCAGCCCGGTTCGGAGCGGACAGCGCTCCCCGGGGGGTGGGTTCGACCGCCTGGATCGGCATCGCGGACTTCGCCGGCGGCGTCCACGGCGAGACCTGGGGCAAGGGCCGCTTCTTCGGCCTGACCCCGGTCGAGCCGGGCCGCACCAACTGGTACGCCGCCGTGCCCGAAGGCACCACCGCCGCGGAACTGCCCGACCTCTTCGAGGGCTGGCACGACCCCATCCCCCGCATCCTGACCGAGACCGACCGCAGCTCCTGGCTCTGCTACGAGATGCGGCACCTGTCCCCGGCCCTGCCGACCTTCGTCCACGACGGACGGGGCGGCTCGGGCGGACGCGGCGGAAGGGTCGCCCTGGTCGGTGATGCGGCCCACGCCATGACGCCCAACCTGGGCCAGGGCGCCTGCACGGCCGTCCTGGACGCAGAGGCTCTGGCCCGCGCCGTCGTCCAGCACGGCCGCACCGGTCTCCCGGCCGCCCTGCGTGCGTACGATCGAGAACGGCGCCGCAGCGCCCAGCGGGTCGCCTTCGCCTCCCGCAGCCTCCACCGCTTCGTGTCCACCGAGCACACCTGGCTCCGTGACACGGCGGCCCGCCTCCTGCCGGGCTGAGCGGAGCCGGCCTCGGGCGGGTGGGGCCGCCCCGCACGTTCAGGAGCGGCGCATGCCCCGTAGCCGTCGGTCGATCGCCACCCCGTGTCAGTGCGCTGCGCCATGATGGGCAGCGTGAACACCGAGATGTTGATAGACGTCTGGCAGCGGCTTCTCGCCGACCCCCGCAAGTCATGGGTGCTGTTCGAGCACGGCACGTGTGTCGTGCTGACCGCTCCGGAAGGGGAACTTGCCGAACAGGCCACCGACCTCATGAAGAAGTTCGGCCCGGCGCGCGCAGGCTCTTCGGCAGGAGACTTCGGGGTGATCGACCCCGAGCACGTCGAGGGATGGGTCGTCACCGGGCACCACGACGACGTCCTCACCTATGTCGGTCCCGATGAGCCCGAGGGCCGGTCGCACATCGCCGTCGGGCTGTTCGGACGCTCCAAGCGACACCGGGACGGCACCGAACTCCACGTCGTCCACGTCGAGGACGGGCGAGGCCCAGCGGAGCCGGCGCAAGCGTCGTAGGCCCGAGCCGAGGCCGATGCGGCCGGCGAGGACGGCCGGGGCGCCTCGATGGGCTCCACCACCGTGTGCACCGACCGATGACCGATCGGACGGGCTCCTACCCGGTTCGGTCCCGGGAGGTCGGAGGGGAGGCGCGCAGGGCGGAGACCAGCCGCAACAGCCGCGCCTCGTTCCCGGCGAGTCCGGCGGCGCGCAGCGCCCGGTCCGCCTCCGCCATGGGGCGGGTGAGCATCACCCCCGCGTACGGGGCGAGTCCGGGGTCGGTCAACACGGCCCGGGTGGATTCGAGCAGTCGCAGGTACGCCTGGGCCGCCGCGCGCTCGTGGACGGTGATGGTGGTCATGCCGGGCTCCCTCTCGACGGTATCGGAGCCCACCACCCTCTCGTGCGGGTCTGACAATCGGGCTCAGGCCCGACCGCCGAGCCGCTCCGCCAGTCGCTCCAGGAAGACCCGCTGGCCGGACACGAGCAGCGGAGCGGCGGCTTCCGGGGTGAACCAGCCCACCCGGTCGATCTCGGGAAACTCCTCCGGCACCCCGGACCCGGGCGGCCACTCCATGGTGAAGGTGCCGGGCACGACGGCGTCGGGGGCGAGGTCCCCCTCGACGGCCCACACCGTGACCACCTTGCCGTTCCGCTGGCGCGCCTCCCCGAGGGCGAGCCACTCGCCGTCGGGCGCCGGCAGCCCCAGTTCCTCCCGGAACTCGCGCGCGGCCGCGGCCTCGGGGGCCTCGCCGGCCGCGTACTCGCCCTTGGGGACGGACCAGGCCGCTTCCTGGCGGTTCGCCCAGAACGGTCCGCCCATGTGCCCGATCAGCACCTCGATGCCATCCGCTGCACGGCGGAAGAGGAGGAGGCCCGCACTGCGCTTGTCCGACATGCGTCCAGTCTCGTCGAGGTCCCCTGCTGCCGCAGCTTTCCGGGCGCGCTCCACCCGCTATTCCTCGGCGCCGAGCGTCACCGGGCCACCTGCCGGGTCCGTCCGGCCCGTCCACCGGGGTCCGAGTCGCACCGAACGCCAGGGGGACAGGGTGCCGCCCAGGCGCTCCCTCCGCAGCAGCACCCCGTCCTGGGCGACCGTCAGCACCGGACGCACGAGCCGTCGTTCCGCGCGGACGAGCAGGGGCGCGGCTTCGGGGCCGAGCAGACCGGGAGAGACCCAGTGCAGCGGTCCCAGCGCCGTCACCGGTACGCCACCGGAGGGCCAGGGGCGGCCGTCGAACAGCTCGTGCACCGCTCCCGCGACCGACCGCCCCTCGGCGGCGGCGACGAGTGCCGGTTCCACCCCGCGCAGGAGGTTGCCGACGGCGAAGACGCCGCGGGCCGCGGTGCGGAAGCGACCGTCCGTCAGCGGGCCCCGGCTTCCGCCCGCGAGGGGAAGCCCACGGGACCGGACCAGCTCGTGGTCCGGGATCCAGTCGTCGGTGAAGACCACGGTGTCACAGCCCAGCACGCCCGTCCGCCGGTCGGCGCCCCGGACCGCGACCCCGGTCAGCCGTTCGCGTCCGAGCAGCTCCGTCACGACCGTTCCGGCGAGGACCGGGACCGTCCGGAGCCCGGGTGCGGGGACGGAGAGTTCGGTGACCACCGCCGCCACCTCCAGCCCTGCCCCGCGGAGGGTCCGGACCGCACCGCGGGCTCCCGGGCCGCCACCGACGACCACCGCCCGCCGGCCGACGGAACCGTCCCGCCGGTCGAACCGCAGGACCGTTCGCTGCAGCTCGCCCGAGGTCAGCACGCCGGCCGGCCGCGTGCCGGGGACGAGTCGGGCACTGCGGGGCCGCTCCCGGGCCCCGGTGGCCAGGACCACGGCGCGTGCCCGGATCCGTTCGAGACCGCTGGGGGAGGTGACGTCAAGGGCGAGCGGTCCGGCCCAGCCGGTGACCGAGGTACCGGTGCGCACGACCGCCCCGGCGCGCAGCGCCGCCCGCACGGCACGCCGGGCGTACGCCGGGCCGTCCAGGGCACGCCCCGACGCGTCCGCGCCGAACCCCGTGCGGAGGCAGTGGCGGGGGGTCCCGCCCGCCACCGCCTCCCGTTCCAGGACCTCCACGTGGCCCGCGCCCGTGTCCGCGAGCCGGGCGGCAGCGGCGAGCCCGGCAGGTCCCGCGCCCACCACGAGGACGTCCACGGTCCGGTTCAACGTCCCTCCTCCCCGTACCGCGCCCGACGACGCCCGTCGATCGGCGCGCCCTCGAACAGCGCCCGCACTTCCGCGCCGCAGTAGTGGCCCTGACACCGTCCGCCGCGAGCCCGTGTCCTGCGCCGCAGCCCGTCGAGGTCCCCCGGAGGGATCGTCGAGGCGAGGGCGGCCCGGATCTCTCCCCGGGTGACCCGCTCGCAGTGGCAGACGATGCTTCCGAACTCCGCTTCCTGCGCGATGCGTTCGGCATCGCGATAGGGACGGGGGAAGGCTTCGCCGAGGTTCGGCATCCGGAGCTCGGCGAGCGGACGCTCCGGCCCCGGGCCGAGACCGCAGTCCGCGAGGAGCCCGACGACGTGTTCGGCGATGGCGAGGGAGGCGGTGAGCCCGGTGGAGCGGATCCCGCCCACCGTCACGTACCGCAGCGCGGGATGGGCCGCGATCCGGTAGTCCTCCCGCCCGGTGGCGGCCCGCAGCCCCGCGTACACGGCCGTGACCTCCTCGTCGAGCAGCGCGGGGAGCACCCGGCCGCCCTGCTCGCGCAGGCCGGCGAGTCCCTCCGCCGTCGTGCCGGTGGCGGTCTTGTCGTCGAGGTCCTCGGCGGTGGGGCCGAGCAGCACGTTCCCGTAGACCGTCGGAGCGATCAGCACGCCCTTGCCGTGCGGGCCGGGAACGGGCAGCAGGATGTGTCGGACCAGCGCGCGGGCGAACTTGTCGAACACGATCAGCTGGCCCCGGCGGGGCGTGACGGCGAAGTCCTCGCGGCCGACGAGCGCGTCGAAGGCATCGGCATGGAGGCCGCAGGCGTTGACGAGGTGACGCGCCCGCAGCACTCCGCGCCGGGTGACGAGCCGGTGGTACGGGGTGCCGGTGCGCACCTTCTCCACGCGGCAGTCGAGGTGCAGGTCCACCCCGGAACGGACGGCCTGGGTGGCGTAGGCGAGGGTCGTCGTCCACGGGCAGACCACCGATTCGCCCGGTACGTCGAGCGCGCCGAGGGCACCCGGTCCGAGGTGCGGTTCGCGCGAGGCCAGCGCGGAGGGCGAGAGGAGGCGGGTGGTGCGGTGGCCGTTGCGCTCCGCCTTCTCCGCGAGGCGGGGGAGCGTCGCCCGCTGTTCCTCGTCCCAGGCGATGAGCAGGGCGCCCAGGGGTTCCACGGGGATCCCGGTCTCCCGGGCGTATCCGGTGAGGAGGCGGTGCCCCTCGCGGACCAGCCGCGCCTCCAAGGTGCCGGGCCGCGCGTCGAAACCGGTGTGCAGGATGGCCGTGTTGGCCTTCGAGGTCCCGTCCCCGACGTCGTCCGCGGCTTCCACGAGCGCGATCCGCAGGGAGTGGCGGGCCAGGGCCCGGGCGATGGCCGAGCCCACCACACCGGCGCCGACGACCACGACGTCGTATTCCGATGCCGCGCCGGAGGGCAGCGGACCGGTCCGGGTGACGGTCATGCGGGACTCCTCGGGCCGGCGGACGCACCGCGTCCGGGCCGGTGCGCTGCTCGGACGGCCCCGCCCGGCCGGCCCCCCGCTCATGCCGCCCCGCCGGTCGCGGTCCCGGCTCCGCCGCCCGGGTCCGCCCCCTCCCGGCCGCCGCCCGAGCGTTCCACCAGCGCTGCCACCTCGGCCCGGAAGCGGGCCAACCGCTCCTCCGCCTCGTCGCCCGAGATGCGGGGCTCGTACACGGCCGAGGGCTTCCACTCCGGCACGGCCTCGCGGAGGGCGAGTCCCGGCTGCTGGCCGAGCCGGGCGACCGCTCCCACCCCGAGCGCCGTGGCGTCGGGCAGCGAGGAGACCTCGACGGGACGCTGCAGCAGATCGGCCTGGGTCTGCATGAGGAGCGCCGACCGGGTCAGACCGCCGTCGGCGCGCAGCGCGGTCAGCGGTGCCCCCCGGTCCGATGCGGCGGCCGAGGCGAGCTCCACCACCTGGGCGGCGATGCCTTCGCACAGGGCGCGCACCAGATGGCCCGGCCCGGTGTCCAGGCCCAGACCGGTGACCGAGGCGCGGACGTCCCCCCGCCACCAGGGGGCGGCGAGCCCGGCGAACGCGGGAACGAAGGTGACGCCCCCGTCGTCGGCCACGCCGTGGCCGACGGCGTCGAGCTCCTCGGCCCCGGTGACCACTCCCAGGTCGGTGAGCCAGCGCACGGCCGACGCGACCGTGTACACCTGGCCGTCCAGACAATGGGTGACGTGGCCTCCGAGCTGCCAGGCCACACAGCTCACCAGGCCGGATGCGGTGCGCCGCGGAGCGGGACCGGTCTGTGCGAGCAGGAAGGCACCGGTGCCGTAGGTGCACTTGGCGGCGGCCGGATCGTCCGCGCTCTGGGTGAGCAGGGCCGCCTGTTGGTCGACCAGGAGCCCGGTGAGCGGCAGGGCGGGGCCGAAGGCGGTCGTGGTGCCGACCTGCGCGTCACAGTCCACGATCCGGGGCAGCGCCTCGGCACCGAGTCCGTACAGGTCCAGTGCGGTGTCCGACCAGGCGACGGCGTCGAGGTCGAGGAGACCGGTCCGGCCGGCGGTTGCCGCGTCCGTGACGAACGCGCCCGTGAGTCGGTGGACCAGCCAGGCGTCGCTGGTGGTCACCACGCCGGCACCGGTGGCGTGGCGGCGGATCCAAGCCATCTTCGGGGCGGCGAAGTAAGGGTCGACCGGAAGACCGGTGAGCCGGTGCAACTCCTCGGCACGGGCCTCCAGGCCGGCGCAGACGGAGGCCGCCCTGCGGTCCTGCCAGACGAGCGCTTCGGTGAGCGGTTCACCGCTGACGGGGTCCCAGGCGAGGACGGTCTCGCCCTGGTTGGCGAGGCCCACCGCCACGACGGGTGCGCCGGCCTCGGCCAGTGCCGCCCGACCGGCCGCGACGACGGAGTCGTACAGCTCACGAGGGTCGACCTCGACGAGTCCACCGGGGAGGTGGCGGGGCCTCACCGGGGCCGTTCCCATGCCGATGACACCGCGTTCGGGGCAGAGCACGAGGGCCTTCGTGCCCGACGTGCCCTGGTCGACGGCGAGTACCGCTCCGCCCGCCACAGTCCTGCTCCCGTCCCTTGACCCCTCGGTGACCGTCCGATCACCGAAAGGGGTCAGGCTGCCGCCGTCCCGCGTTCCCCGTCAAGTCCTGGAGATCAACCACGTCAGGTTCACCGCCTTCACTGACGGAGTGTCAAATTTAGCCGATGGCTTGATAGTTGCCGTCAAAAAAGAAAGTGGACCGGTCGCATCCAGAGGCCTCTATAGTGATCGCCGATCAACGGCCGGGACGCCAGCCGGGGGACTGACCACCCCCTTTCATCCACCGAGGACCCATGTCATCCACACCACGCCCCACCCCCTGATGGCCGGGCAAGGCTTCCGGCCCGTCTACCACCCCGCGGGGCACGACCACGCCCTGCGGAACGCCGTGCAGGACCTGCGCACCGGCCGCTGGGTCTCCATGGCCCGACTGCTCGACGAGACCTCCGACTGGGACGCATGGACCCGACGCACCCAGGTGCTCGCCACCGTCGCCGCGGGCACGGACGTCATTCCCGTCTGGCAGGCGGAGCAGCCGGAGAGCCCCGCCGCCGCCGTGATGCACAGCCGGGTCGCCGTCGAACGGGCCGTCCGCGCCCACCGTGCCGGTCACGCCCGGACCCTCGAACTCTGGCAGGAGGCCTGGACCGCCTGCCGGGACGCTTCCGACCGGTCGCCCGCCGATCCCGTGCCCTGGGTCGGCCTCATCGCCCTCGCCGCCCTCGACGCGCGCCAACGCATGGCCGAACACCGGCTCGCCCCGCCGGCCCCCATGCTGCCGCCCGGTCCCTGGGGCCTCCTCGCCGAGGCGGAGAAGCGCGACCCGCACAACCGCGAGGCGCACCACCGGATGCTGCAGTTCGTGTACGCCCGCAGGCCAGGCCCCCTCTCCGAGGCCGTCAACTACGCCCAATGGGCTGCCAATTCCGCTCCGATGGGCTCCGCCCTGCACGCCCTGCCCCTCTACGTGCGCGTCGAACGCTATCGGCGCCAGCGCGGCCACGAGCGGGCGCTCGACCTGCACTGGGTCGCGGAGGACGCGGTGCGCGACGCCCGGCGCGCCCTCGACACCTGGTTCCTCTTCTGTGCCACCGACGAGGCGTCCCTGCTCGACCTCAACCACCTGGCCCACGCCCTCTTCGGCGCCCTGTGCTTCACCGATGCGGCCCGTGTCTTCGAGGCCCTCGGCCCGTACTACACGACCCTTCCCTGGGCCTACCGCACCGCCCGGCCGGATGACCGGGCACTCGCCGAAGAGGTCTTCCTGCGCGCCCGCACCCGTTGCCTCGGCGGCTGACGCCCGGTCGCCCGCCGAGTCCCGCCCCTTCCTTCCCCGTCCCGCTCTCCCGTCCCCGGAGGTCCGCATGTCCCGAACCGATGCCCCGACCGATGCGATGCGCACCCCACCACCACCCCGGGACGAGGAGGCCAGACTCCGGGAACTCGGTTACCAACCCGTCCTCGCCCGCCGGATGAACGGTTTCGGCAACTTCGCGATCAGCTTCTCGGTCATCTCCATCCTCTCGGGCTGCATGACCCTCTACGGCTTCGGCCTGGGGACCGGCGGCCCCGCCGTGATGATGTGGGGCTGGGCCGGAGTGGGGCTCTTCGTCCTCTGCGTCGGCCTCGCCCTCGCCGAGGTCACCAGTGCCTACCCGACCTCCGGCGCCCTCTACTACATGGCCGACCGGCTCGGCGGACGCCGCTGGGGCTGGTACACCGGCTGGCTGAACCTGCTCGGCCTGCTCGGGGCCATCGCCGGCATCGACTACGGTGCGGCCCTCTTCACCGGGGCCTTCCTCAACCTCCAGTGGGGCTTCGTCCCCACCCCCGGATCCACCTTCGTGATCTTCCTCGTGATCCTGCTCCTGCACGCCGTCCTCAACCTCTTCGGCGTCCACCTGGTCAGCCTCCTCAACTCCCTGAGCGTCTGGTGGCACCTGATCGGCGTCGCGGTCATCGTGGGCGCGCTGGCCTTCGTTCCCGAGCGGCACCAGTCGGTCGAGTTCGTGTTCACCGAGTTCGTCAACGACACCGGCTGGGCCAACCCCTTCTACGTCGCCGCGATCGGCCTCCTCCTCGCCCAGTACACCTTCTCCGGCTACGACGCCTCGGCGCACCTGTCCGAAGAGACCTCCAACGCCTCCGTCACCGCGGCCAAGGGCATCGTCCGGGCCATCTGGGTCTCCTGGATCGCAGGCTTCGCCCTGCTCGCCGGACTCACCTTCGCGATCCAGGACTATGCCGCCACCCAGAACAGCGCCACCGGAGTCCCGCCCGCCCAGATCCTCCTGGACGCGCTCGGCTCCGGCGGCGCCAGCGCCCTGCTGCTCGTCGTGATCGTCGCCCAACTCTTCTGTGGCAACGCGGAGGTGGCCGCAGCGAGCCGCATGGTGTTCGCCTTCAGCCGGGACAACGCCCTGCCCGGTTCCGCGCTCTGGCGCAAGGTCAGCGCCCGCACCCAGACCCCCGTTCCGGCCGTCTGGCTCGCGGTTGCCGTGGCCGCGCTGCTCGCCGTCCCCTCCCTCTACTCGGCCACCGCCTACGGTGCCGTCACCGCGATCAACGTCATCGGCATCACGCCCGCCTACGCCATCCCCATCTACCTGCGCCTGCGCGCCGGCCGGCGTTTCGTCCCCGGCCCCTGGAACCTGGGCCGCTGGAGCAAGCCGATCGGCTGGACCGCCGTCGTCTGGGTCGCGCTCGTGACCGTCCTGTTCTGTCTTCCGCAGAAGTCCCCGGTGAACGTCGACACCATGAACTACGCGGTCATCGCACTGGCCGTCGTGCTCGTCCTCGCCAGCATCTGGTGGTACGTCGCCCGCCGCTCGTACGGCACGCCGACCGCGTACGGGAGCGCCCGCGAGGAGGCGGAGATCTCCGAGGGGATCGTCTGAGGGAGCCGCTGCGGCCCCGCCCCGTGGAATGCGCCGGGGCGGGACGGGGCCGCAGCACCGTCAAGCGCTGAACTCGTAGGTCCAGGAGGCCGACTGGGCCGAGAAATCGATGTCAGTGATCTCCAGGGCGTGCCCGTGCTGGTCGGTGACGACCCGGTGGACGCTCAGTCGGGCCGTGCCGCCGGCCGCCGTCGCGACCGGGGCGGGCGGGACGCGGACCGATTCGCGATGGGTGATCCGCAGCCCGGCCTGGTGCATCCAGTGGTACAGCAGTCGGAGGTCGGGTTGTTGGCGGCAGTCCCTGCCGCGCCGGTACCGGGAGAGTTGGGGGATCTCGGCGAGGGCCGGTCGGGAGAACCACGTCACCGCACGCTGGAGTGCCGCCCCTTGGGGGCCGAGTACCGTGTGCCGGTGGACGAGGGTGGGTTCCCCCGGGGTGAGCAGGAGCCGTGGTGCGAGCGGGATGGGCGGCGCCTCCCAGAGGAGTGAGGCCCGTACCAGCGCCTCGGCGGCCCGAGGCCCGCCGGGGAACGTCGGTCGGCGGGCCGTGAGGGCCGGAACGGTGGGCTCGGGCTCGACTTCCGGGACGGCCGCAAAGGTGCCGCGCCGGTCGGTGACCACGAGTCTTTCGTCCCTGAGGAGTTGGAGCGCACTGCGGACGGTCTGCCGGTTGACGTGGTAGCGCTGGGACAGTGATCGCTCCGACGGGAGCCGGCTGCCGGGAGGGACGCGTCGTTGGGCGAGGTCCTCGCGCAGGGCGGCGGCGACCCGGAGGTAGAGCGGAACGTCCGCCGCCTCGGAATCGGGCTGGGCCATGATCAACCCTCTCTTTGCTCAGCGTGACAGCGTGGTTCGGTTGGGTGATTAATTCCTATCATTGGTCTAAACCATTTAGCTAGCTCGGCCCTCCAGAGTGGCCGAAACGAATGTCGCGCCTTGTAATGAGGTTCCAGGTGACGGGCCGATGGCGAGCTAGCGGGAAGAGGTGGGTGAGGCCGGATGACAACGCCGTCAGAACGGGTCGCTCGGGGCAAGGCCGCCCGCAAGCGCGTCCCTCGCACCTCCCACGGCCGCTGGATACCCAGTTCGCAGCGCCCCGACCCGCTGGACGTCCTGGAGCGCCAGTCCGTGGACCGGCTCCCCGACCTCGTCCCCCTCCGCTACGGCAGGATGGCGGCCTCCCCCTTCGCCTTCCTGCGCGGCGCCGCCGCGGTGATGGCCGCCGATCTGGCCGCCCAGCGCCACACCGGGCTCACCGTCCAACTCTGCGGCGACGCCCACCTGCTCAACTTCGGGGTCTACGCCTCACCCGAACGGACGCTCCTCTTCGACGTCAACGACTTCGACGAGACCCTCCCCGGACCCTTCGAATGGGACGTCAAGAGGCTCGCCGCCAGCATCACCGTCGCCGCCCTCCAGAACGGCAGCGCCAAGCCCAAGGCCCACCGCGCCGCCCTGGTCGCCGTCGAGGCGTACCGGACGGCCATGCAGCGCCTCGCCGGTCTCGGTGAACTCGCCGTCTGGTACGAGCGGATCGCAGCCGATGACCTGGTGTCCTTCGTGCGCCGCAACGACCGCGCCCGCGTGACCCGGCGACTCGACCGGGCCCGCCGCCGCACGAGCCTCCAGGCCCTCGGCAAGCTGACCGAGGAGGACGGGACCGGGAACCGGCACATCGTCGACGACCCGCCCCTCCTCGAACGCGCCACGGACCTCGACCGGGTCACCCTCGGCAAGGTCTTCAGCGACTACCGCAGCTCCCTGGCCGAAGAACGCCGGGTGCTCCTCGACCGCTACCGCTTCGTCGACGCGGCCCGCAAGGTCGTCGGAGTGGGCAGCGTCGGCACCCGCTGCTTCGTCCTCCTGCTCGAAGGACGGGACCAGGCAGACCCGCTCTTCCTCCAGGTCAAGGAGGCCGGCCGCTCCGTCCTGGAGCAGTACCTGCCGCCCACCGCCTACCCCCACCAGGGGCGTCGGGTGGTCTGCGGGCAGCGGCTCATGCAAGCCGCCAGCGACATCTTCCTCGGCTGGATGACCGGGCCCGAGCAGCGCCACTTCTACTGGCGCCAACTGCGCGACATGAAGGGATCCGCCGAGGTCGAGACGATGTCCCCGGTCGTCCTCCGGGAATACGCACGGTTGTGCGGCCGGACCCTGGCCCGTGCCCACGCCCGCTCCGGCGACCGGATCGCCATCGCCGCGTACCTCGGCACCTCGGACGTCTTCGACCGTGCGGTCGCCGACTTCGCCCTCGCCTACGCGGGCCAGAACGCCGATGACTACGCGGCGCTGGGAGCCGCCATAGCCGCAGGCATGGTGACGGCGGCTCCGGGCGTCTGAGGCGGGCGACCGGGGCCGGAGCGGACGGCTCGGGTGGGGCCGCGCTCCGGCGACCGCGGGAGCGCGGCCCGCGCGGGAGCGCGCCCTCGTCCGTGGCCCCGGGGCGCCGCCGTCCGTGGACCCGCCCGCCCCGTTCGCACCGCGCCGAGCGCCGGCACGACCGGCGGACCCGCCCGCCCCCTATGCCTCGAAGCGGCGCAGCGGGGGTTCCGCGGGCGTCGCGTGGACCGGGCCGAACAGCACCGCCTTCGCCACGGCCGGTGCGAACAGCGAGGTCAGCGGTGCGGTCAGGGTCAGAGCGGCGCGGAACGGCGCTCCCACGACCGGGTCGCCGGCGGCCCGTGCCTGCACCCGCCTCAGATACCAGCTGACCGCCTTGTCCGCCGGGCCGGGGCGTCCCGTGTCGCCGATGGCCCCGGGCATCTTCCGGTCTGCGCCCGCCGAGATGTCCCACGCCTGCTTCGACGCGTCGAGCAGGGCCTTCTGCACGGTCCTCGTGGTGGGCGTGTGCTTAGGGTCGGCGAGCGCGCGGCGCAGCGCGACCGCGCTGAGCGCGGCGACGGCCATGCCCTGTCCGTAGATCGGGTTGAAGGTGCAGAGCGCATCGCCGGTGGCGAGGAAGCCGGCCGGACGACGCCCCGGACGGTCGTACCGGCGCCTGACGTTGGACGTCCCCCGGAAGCCGTGGACCGGAGAGATCGGCTCGGCCCGCGAGAGCCAATCGCTGATCACCGGATGGGGCAGCCGCTTCGCGTACTCCTCGAAGGAGCCCTCCTCCGTGGGCGGCTCGTTGCCGCGCAGTCCGGAGAGGGTGACCAGGTGCGTCCCGTCCCCCAGGGGCAGCACGACGGCGCCGTACTGCTGCGTCGGATGGGGGACGATGTAGTAGCCGAGCGCGTCGGTGTCCGGTCCCTCCGGCGAGGCGCGGTAGAGCCGGGTGCCGTACGCGAGGCCCGTGTCGAGGGTTTCCTCGTACGGGGCCTCCGCACCGATCCCGGCCAGCCAGTCCGCCGCCTTCGTGGACCGCCCGGAGGCGTCCACGACGAGGTCGGCCTCCAGGACGCGCGACTCCGCGCGGGCTTCCGTGCCGCGCGCGCGGACCCGAACGCCCCGGACGCGCGAGGAGTCGCCGACGAGGCCGGTGGTCTCGGTGCCCCCGATCAGCTCGATGCGCGGATCGGCGAGGACCCGCTCGCGGACCAGCCACTCCAGTTGGGCGCGCGGACCGGTGGAGAAGTGCGCCGTGGCGGGGGACCGGCGGAACCACCGGCCGTTCTGCCACTGGACCATGTCCTCGGGAACGCCCACCCGGGGGGCGCCGAGCTCGCCGAGCTCCCGCATGAAGCCGGGGAGCAGTTCGTCGAGTGCCCGTTGTCCGCCCGGGATGAGGACGTGGAGGTGTCTGCCCTGGGGGACCCCCGGTCGGGCGTCCGGCCCCTCGGGGAGACGGTCGCGCTCGACGACCGTCACCCTCTCGGCGTGCTCGGCGAGCACCCGAGCGGCAAGCAGTCCGGCGAGACTTCCCCCGATGACCACTGCATGACGTGTTCCGCAGTGCCCCAAGTCGTTGGCCATGCCGGCCCTTTCGTGTCGTGGAACTACAACCGACCAGTATCCACGAACCGGTTCGAGGGCGTCGTCACCCGGCTCCGGGGCCGGAGGAGCCACGTGCGCACAAGGCCGTTTCCCGTCAGGGGGACCCGGGCCCCGCTCCGGGCTCGGAACCGTCCTCCGGCCCGAGCTCGGCCAGCGCGTTCGTCAGCCATTCCACCCAGAACCGCTCCAGGTCCACCCCGCCCCGGAGCACCAGGTGGCGCAGCCGGTCCGGCTCGGTGCGCCGGCGTTCCGCGGGGAAGTCCCGGTCCTCGATCGCGAGGTACTCGTCCAGCTGTTCCCGGTGCAGGGCGAGGTGCCGTTCCAGCTCGGTCCGGAGGCCCGCCGAACCGACCATCGCCGCGGCCCGCATCCGCAGCAGCAGGGCGGACCGCAGCGGTTTCGGGTCCTCGGCCTTCCCCACCCAGCCGGCCAGTTCCGCCCTGCCCGCGGGCAGTACCTCGTACTCCTTCTTCTGCCCCCGCGCGGGCACCGGAGCGGGCAGGGCGCGGATGTGCCCCGCCTGCTCCAGCTTGCCGAGCTCGCGGTAGATCTGCTGGTGGGTGGCCGACCAGAAGTAGCCGATCGACTTGTCGAAGCGGCGCGTCAGTTCGAGGCCGGAGGACGGCTTTTCGAGCAGCGCGGTGAGGATCGCGTGCGGGAGGGACATGCTCGCATCCTAGGTTCGGCCGGCCACGGTGATCACGGAGCGGCGGTCACAGGCTGGCGGCGAGCCGGGTGCCCTGGTCGATGGCCCGCTTCGCGTCCAGTTCGGCGGCGACGTCCGCACCACCGATGAGGTGTGCCGAACGGCCTGCCGCCAGCAGCTCCTCGTACAGGTCGCGGCGGGGCTCCTGGCCGGCGCACAGCACGATCGTGTCGACCGGCAGGAGCTGTGCCTCCCCGTCGATCGTGAGGTGCAGGCCCGCGTCGTCGATCCGGTCGTACGAGACGCCCGCCACCATGGTGACGCCCCGGTGCTTGAGTTCGGTGCGGTGGATCCAGCCGGTCGTCTTGCCGAGGCCCGCGCCGACCTTGGACGTCTTGCGCTGGAGCAGGTGCACCTGGCGCGGCGGCGCGTTGCGCTCGGGCGCGCGCAGCCCGCCCCGGTTCTCGTACGAGGTGTCGACGCCCCACTGGCGGAAGTACGTCTCGGGGTCCTGGCTCGCGCCCTCGCCGCCGTCCGTGAGGAACTCGGCGACGTCGAAGCCGATGCCGCCCGCACCGATGACCGCGACCCGCTCGCCGACCGGTGCGCCGTCCCGCAGCACGTCGAGGTAGCTGAGGACGCTCGGGTGGTCCTCGCCCGGGATGCCGGGCGTGCGGGGGGTGACGCCCGTGGCCACGACGACCTCGTCGTAGCCCTCCAGGTCGGCGGCGGAGACGTGCGTGTTCAGGCGGACCTCGATGCCGTGCTCGGCGAGCTGGACGCGGAAGTAGCGCAGCGTCTCGTCGAACTCCTCCTTGCCCGGAACCCGCTTCGCGACGTTCAACTGACCGCCGATCTCGGCGGCGGCGTCGAAGAGGGTGACGGCGTGCCCGCGCTCGGCGGCCGACACCGCGCAGGAGAGCCCGGCGGGGCCGGCGCCGACGACCGCGACGCGCTTGGCGAGGCGGGTGGGGGAGAGGACGAGCTCGGTTTCGTGACAGGCGCGCGGGTTGACCAGGCAGGAGGTGATCTTCAGGTTGAAGGTGTGGTCGAGGCAGGCCTGGTTGCAGCCGATGCAGGTGTTGATCGTGTCGGCGCGGTCGGCGGTGGCCTTCGCGACGAAGTCGGGGTCCGCGAGGAACGGGCGGGCCAGGGAGACCAGGTCGGCGCGGCCGTCGGCGAGGATCTCCTCGGCCACCTCGGGGGTGTTGATGCGGTTGGAGGTGACGAGCGGCACGGAAACGGCGCCCATCAGCTTCTTCGTCACCCAGGTGTAGGCGCCGCGCGGCACGGAGGTGGCGATGGTGGGGATGCGGGCCTCGTGCCAGCCGATGCCGGTGTTGATGATGGTCGCGCCCGCGGCCTCGATCTCCTTGGCGAGCTGGACGACCTCCTCCAGGGTGGAGCCGCCGGGGACGAGGTCCAGCATGGAGAGGCGGTAGACGAGGATGAAGTCCTCGCCCACCCGCTCGCGGATCCGGCGGACGATCTCCAGCGGGAACCGGACGCGGTTCTCGTACGAGCCGCCCCAGCGGTCGGTGCGCCGGTTGGTCGCGGAGGCGATGAATTCGTTGATGAGGTAGCCCTCGGAGCCCATCACCTCGACGCCGTCGTACCCGGCCTCCTTGGCGAGCTCGGCGCAGCGGGCGTAGTCCTCGACGGTCTGCTCCACCTCCGCGTCGGTCAGCTCGTTCGGCACGAAGGGGCTGATGGGCGCCTGGATCGGGCTGGGGCCGACGAGGCCGGGGTGGTAGGCGTAGCGGCCGAAGTGCAGGATCTGCATGGCGATGCGCCCGCCCTCGGCGTGCACCGCACCGGTGATCAGGCGGTGCTCGGCGACCTCCTCCGCCGTGGTCAGCTTGGCCCCGCCGTCCCAGGGGCGGCCGGCCTCGTTGGGGGCGATGCCGCCCGTGACGATGAGGCCCACGCCGCCGCGGGCGCGCTCGGCGTAGAAGGCCGCCATGCGCTCGAAACCGTGCTCGGTCTCCTCCAGGCCGACGTGCATCGAGCCCATGATCACCCGGTTGGGCAGGGTGGTGAACCCGAGGTCGAGCGGGCTCAGCAGGTGCGGGTACGGGGTCATGGGGCGTCTCCTCGCGCAGGGGTCGTCGACCTCAGTTCTAGGTGACCCGATGCGCCTTCTGCAACTAGTTGCAGAAGAATGGGGGAGTGATTTCTACTACTCAGTAGCCCATGGGGAGCCCGCACCGCCCGGCACCCGCGACCCGCCCCCCCCCGAAGGCGTGCCGCGCCACCCGGACGGTCCGTGCGGGGCGGGGGCACGGGCTCCGCACGGCGCCGCCGGGCGACTCAGGACGGGCGCTGCGGCACCGACACCTCCGGCCCGACCCACGCCTCCAGGTCCTCCGGAGTCCTGGGCGCGTCCGCGCCCACGCCCAGCAGGCCGTGGGACCGCAGCAGGCGCGTCACGGCCGCCGCCCACGGCCGGCGCAACCGGGCCGCGTCCAGCAGGACGTCGTCCGAGAGGAGCTCGGCGACCGGACCGGTGCGCAGGCCGGTCGGGGAGAGCACCGCCGCCTCGTCCGCCCACCGCAGCGCGAGGTCCACGTCGTGCGTCGCCATCACCACGGTCGTTCCCGCCTCCCGCAGCCGGTGGAGGGTCTCCAGGAGCCTCTCCTGGCCGTGCGGGTCGAGCCCGGCCGTGGGCTCGTCCATGATCAGGACCCGGGGCCGCATCGCCACGGCACCCGCGATCGCGGCACGCTTCCGCTGCCCGTACGACAACAGGTGTGTCGGCCGGTCCTCCAGGGCCACGATGTCCAGCGCCTCCAGCGCCTCCCGCACCCGCAGTCGCACCTCCTCCTCGGGCAGTCCCAGGTTCATCGGACCGAACGACACGTCCTGGGCGACCGAGGCCGCGAACAACTGGTCGTCCGGATCCTGCACGACCAACTGCACCGTGCTCCGCAGCCGGGTCAGCCCCTTCCGGTCGTACGTCACCGGGGCCCCGTCCAGGAGCAGCGCACCGCCACCGCAGCGCAGCCCCCCGCTCAGCAGCCTCAGCAGCGTCGTCTTGCCGCTGCCGTTCCGGCCGAGGAGCGCGACCGCACGTCCCTCGGCCACCGCGAAGTCCACCCCGGACAGGACCGCGGGCCCGTCCTCGTAGGCGAATCCCGCCTCCACCAGTTCCACGACGGGGATCGAAGACGTCACGGGAGGAACCTTTCCAGTACGAGGGTGAGGGCGACGAGCCCCGCGAGGAGCGCTCCCGTCGCCGCGAGGAACCGCGGAGCGACGGCCCGGCCCGGCACCAGGACCCGGAGCGTGCCGTCGTAACCGCGGCCGGCGAGCCCCGACTGCAGCCGCTGTGCCCGGTCGAAGGCCCGCACGAACGCGGTCGCGCCGAGCCCCGCGAGGGAACGCCAGGTCGCGGTCCGGGTGGTGTGCCCGAGCCGTGCCGCCTGGGCCTGCCGGATCTTGGACAGCGAGTCGAGCAGCAGGAAGACGATCCGGTACATCACGAGCGCCACGTCCACCACCGGTGCCGGCACCCCCGCCCTCACCAGCCGGGGCAGCACGTCGGACATCGGCGTCGTGAAGGCGAACAGCAGCACTCCGAGCGAAGCCGCGGCGGTACGCAACAGCAGCTCTCCCGCGTGCACCGGACCGTCGGGTGCGAGGGCCACGAACCCCCGGGCCCCACCCACCTCGAAGAGCAGCGGAACGGCCCCGGTGACGCAGAAGCCCAACGGAACGCGGAACGCCCGCCACAACTGGCGACCCGGCACCCCGGCCGGGCCGAGCAGGACCGTGAGCGTGGCTGCCGCCACGAGCAGTGCGCCCGGCCACGGCGGCAGGCACACCGCACACAGCGTCAGGCCGAAGCCGAGCAGCGCCTTCTCGGCCGGGTGGCGGCGGCGCCAGCGACTGCTGTGCGCCGCCGCGTCGATCGGCAGCATCGGCGGTTACGCGCCCGGTCCGTCGGGGGACGACGCCCCGGCGCCGGACGATCCCGCCTCCGGCGTGCCGCGGAGGGCCGTCCTGCCGGTGCCGGACGGGGAGGGTGCCCGGCCGTCGCGGTCGGCGGTCCCGCCGTCCGCCGCCACGCCGTCCGCCCGGGCACTGTGCAGGGCGGGGTCCTCGACCGGGGCGGAGACGCCGGCCCGGGCCCGGGCCTCACCTTGACGGCGGCCCCGCCGCAGACCGAAGTAGTACGCCAGGACTCCGGCGCCGATCGCCGCCTGGAGCGCGAAGAGCGCCGACTCGATCTCACCGGACGGGGGCTCGTACAGCGGGCTGAACCACGGCTCGTAGTCCGGCTGGAGCTCGGTGATCGCGCTCTCGGCCTCGCCGTCGGACCCGGAGAACGGCTCCTCCTTGTGGTCGCCGAGGCCCAGCGCCAGGGGCAGCACCGCGAGCGCGGCGACGACGAGCAGCAGCAGACCGTTGATCTTCGTGTTGCGATGCATCATGAGACCGCCTCCTCCTGCTGCCGCTGCACACGCGTCCGTCCGAGGACGCCGAGCCGGATCAGGTCGCCCTTGCTGGACTGCGTGAGCAGCCGCATCACGAGCACCGTCAACAGGCCCTCGCTCACGGCGAGGGGGATCTGGGTCACGGCGAAGATCCCGCCGAACTTGGCGAGCGCCCCCAGCACGCCGCTGCCCGGGTCCGGGAACGCCAGGGCCAACTGCACGCTGGTGACGCAGTACGTGGAGAGGTCGGCGACGAAGGCGCCGAAGAACACGGCCACCATCAGCGGAGCACCGAACCGCCGCACCAACCGGTACGTCCCGTACCCCGCCCAAGGGCCGACGATCGCCATGGAGAAGGCGTTCGCCCCGAGCGTGGTCAGGCCCCCGTGCGCGAGCAGCAGGGCTTGGAAGAGCAGGGTGATCGTTCCCAGCACCGCCATGATCGGCGGCCGGAACAGGATCGCACCCAACCCCGTGCCGGTCGGATGGGAACAACTCCCGGTCACCGAAGGAAGCTTGAGCGCCGACAGGACGAAGGTGAAGGCGCCCGACGCACCGAGCAACAGGGTGGAATCGGGATTCGACCGGACTTCGCGGGTCAGCGCGCGAACCCCGTGGACGACGAACGGAGCAGCTGCGACGCCCCAGGCGGCAGCGTGCACGGGGGGTAGGTACCCCTCGGCTATATGCATGGTGGGAAGACCCTCTCCAGCACCTCGTGGATGGACAACGCGCCCTGGCCGGTCTCCTGGCTGACGGTCATGCGGCCCGACTCCGCCTTCCCACACCGCAACGGTCTCCCGCGGCGGTCCAGTGGCTTCCCCCGGGAACTTCCCCGGAGGGTGGAGTCGGACCTCCCGATCACAGTGGCGAGGGCCGCACCGGTACTGCACCGGTTTCCCGTACACCAAGGCCCTGTGACAGTAGTGTGTTGACCTGCTGGATCACAACACGACCACCACCCGGAGCGGTCCCCCGCTCACTCCGCGCACACGGCTCCGGAGCACCCCGCACGCTCAACCCTTGCGGTAGGAGTACGCCTCCGAGGCCGCCGCCGCCACCGCGTCGAGGTCCCCGCCGGCGCTCGCCGTGACCAGTGCGGCGACCGCCCCCTCGACGAACGGAGCGTCCACCAGTCTGGACCGTTCCGGCAGTTCGTCACCCTCGGCGAGCAAGGCCTTGACGGTCAGGACCGCACTGCCCAGATCGACCAGGAGCGCCACCCCGGCCCCCCGGTCCGCCTCCTTCGCCGCCCTGCAGATCAGCTCGGCGCTCGTCCCCAGACCACCGCCCGGAGCCCCGCCGGCCGCCAGCACCGGAGCCTCGCCCCCACCCGCGAGCCCCCGGGCCAACTCGGCCACCGCCGCAGCGACCGCGGCGCTGTGCGACACCAACACGATGCCGACCGGCGCTGGCGCTGGCGCCGGGGGCGAGGGAGGGGGAGAGGGGGCGGAAGCGGCCGGGACCTCGGTGCCCCCGACCGCCCCACCCATGCCCCCACTCATGCCCCCGCCCCCGTCTCCGCTTCCGCGGCGTCGGCAAGGGCGGCGAACAGCAGCGCCGAGGAGGTCGCCCCCGGATCCTGGTGCCCGATCGACCGCTCCCCGAGATAACTGGCCCGCCCCTTGCGCGCCCGGAGGGGCACGGTCGCGAGGGCACCCCCCTCCGCCGCGGCCCGGGCCGCCTCGAACGAGCTCCGCAGCCCCTCCACGGCCGGTACGAGCGCGTCCAGCATCGTCTTGTCACCGACCTGCGCACCGCCCAACTGCGCCACCGCGGACACGCCGGCATCGAGCGCCTCCGCCAACCGCGCGCGGCTGACCTCCCCGTCCCCTCCCAGGGCCTTCCCGGCGCGCCGCAGCAGCGTCCCGTACAGCGGCCCCGACGCGCCGCCGACCGTGGAGATGAGCTGCCGTCCGGCCGCTACCAGCACGGCACCCGGAGTCACCGGCGGCTCCTTCGCCAGCGCCTCCGTCACGGCGGTGAACCCCCGCTTGAGGTTGACGCCGTGGTCGGCGTCCCCGATCGCCGAGTCCAGTTCGGTGAGCCGGTCCGCCTCGCGGTCGACGTCCTCGGACACCGCCGCCAACCAACGCACCAGGAACCCGGCGTCAATGGTCTCCGTCATGCTGCTCCCCACTCCCGTCTCACCGACCCCAGCGCAGAGCCGGCGTCTGCACCGGAGCGTCCCACAGGCGCAGCAACTCCTCGTCTACCTCGCACAGGGTGACCGAGCAACCGGCCATGTCGAGCGACGTCACGTAGTTTCCGACGAGCGTCCGGACCACCGGCACGCCCCGCTCGCCCAGCACCCGGTGCACCTCGGAGTTGAAGCCGTACAGCTCCAGCAGCGGGGTCGCGCCCATGCCGTTGACCAGGGCGATCACGGGCCCGGCCGGGCGGAGGTCGTCCAGGACCGCGTCGACCGCGAAGTCCGCGATCTCCCGCGAGGTCATCATCGCCCGCCGCTCGCGGCCCGGCTCGCCGTGGATGCCGATCCCCAACTCGATCTCCCCCGTGGGGAGGTCGAAGGTGGGACTGCCCTTCGCGGGGGTGGAGCAGGCGCTCAGGGCCACCCCGAAGGAACGGGACCGCGCGTTGACCCGACGGGCGAGTGACTCCACCCGTTCCAGCGGCGCGCCCCCTTCGGCGGCCGCACCGGCGATCTTCTCCACGAACAGCGTTCCCCCGGTGCCCCGTCGGCCCGCCGTGTACAGGCTGTCCGTCACTGCCACGTCGTCGTCGACGAGGACCTTGGCGACCTGGATCCCCTCGTCCTCGGCCAGCTCGGCGGCCATCTCGAAGTTCAGCACGTCGCCGGTGTAGTTCTTGATGACGAACAGCACTCCGGCGCCGCTGTCGACGGCAGCCGCGGCCCGCACCATCTGGTCGGGCACGGGCGAGGTGAAGACCTCCCCCGGACAAGCGGCGTCCAGCATGCCGGGCCCGACGAACCCGGCATGCAGGGGCTCGTGCCCGGACCCGCCGCCGGACACCAGGGCGACCTTTCCCGCCACCGGCGCGTCGCGGCGCATCACCACCCGTCGCTCCACGTCCACCGTCCACTCGGGATGTGCCGCGGCCATCCCCCGCAAACCATCGGCGACCACGGTCTCGGGAACGTTGATCAGCATCCTCATGGGTACCTCCTGGTGAGACTGGCGGGCAAGCTGCTGGGCAGGGTCTTTGCAGGTCAGGGCAGGCGAGGCAAGTTATGGATCTTGGCGGTTCGAGGCGGTGGGAGGCGGTTCCGAGCGGTACTGATACTGACTCAATGCTGACTTTCCTGATGCCCAATCAGATCAGGGAGTCGCGTTCGAGGTTTGCGAGTGCGCATCATGACGCAATTATCGGCGTGAGATCGTGAGCGCGCACGGGTGCGTGGGGCACTCCTGGTCGTGGCTGGGCGCGACCTCCTGTGATTGCCGCCGCCTGCGCAAGCGCAAGATCTTCCGCTGCCCTCACTCCGGCCGAGACCAGGCGGTGGCACCAACACGCCCTCTCGGCATAACCATCGGCGTCCGAGATCACGGGAAAACCTCAACTCGGTCCTGACCCCGCGACCCGCACGGTTTCAGGAGCGTGCGCCAGCCGCGGCGCGGTTCAGCCACTCCAACGCCCTCTGACCCGATCTCACTTTCTGTACGCGGTCCCCGTTCCGTACGTTACGCGAGGGGCTGCCAGCAGGCGCGATGCACGGCTTGATGCGAAGGGGAGCAGACCGAGGCGGACGCGGCAGCCATGCCCAAGGAGCGCAAGGACGTCCCCGCTTGGTGGCAGAGCCTCGTCCCGGTGACCCGCGGCATTCTGCTGGAGGAGAAGGGCGACGAATCCGAGCGGCCGGCATCGTGACTCCAGAGGACCAGGGACACGAAGGCACCCGGGGTGACGTGTCCCGAGGCGAGGAGAAGAACCGATGATGTCCGGCCCTACCGCGAGAGTCCTCCTGCTGGTCCCGGCGGCCGCTCTCGCCGCAGGGCTGACGCTTGGCGGCTGTGCGTCCACTCCCTCGGACCACGTCACGCGCACGGTTCCCTCCCCCAGCGGGGAGAAGGGAGCGGGCGCCCCGGAGGCAGCGGCGTTCATGAAGATCCGGACCCCCAGGGGGCGACGGAGGTGAAGGGTGCCGTACGGATCCAGCCGCAGGAGAATGTCTACCTGCTGTCCTTCGTCACGAACGAGCAGATCGCGGAGGCGATCACCGAGGACCTGCACCCCGACTACCCCCTGGCCGTGGAAGGTCCGTCGTCCTCGTCGTTGAGTGGGGAGGGGTTCAAGCGCCTCGATCTCACTCCGCCGCAAGAGCTCAAGAGCGTGCGGACGACACGTGCGTGTCCGCCCTGCGTCGGCGACTCAAGGCGCCGCCACATCCAAGGCATCGAGATCCACATCGGCGAGGTGCCGGGGGATCGCATGCGGGTCTACCTGGCGGCGTACTGACCGACCGGGCGCCGCGACCGCGCGACAGAAACGACAAGGAGAACCGGTGAGGACCAACCCCGTCCTCGCAAAGGGCTTCCTCGGATCTCTCCTCTCCACGCGCCGGTTCAAGGGACTCGAGTACCAGAAGCTCGCGACCACCGGTGAGAGCGGTGGCGTTCTTCCGCGCACCGCCTTCGTCGAGCAGCATGAGAAGACCGACTCCACGCGATACGAACGCGAGCTCAGGAAAAGCCGCAACCAGCTCTTCGTCGCCACTACTCGGGCCCGTGACGCGTGGAGCTTCCCTCGCAACTGCAGTCGGGGCCACTGGCGGGCGGGGGGGGCCCGGGGCCCGGCCGGCCGGGGGGGCCCCGGGCGGGCCCGCGCTTGGCCGACCCCGCCGGTGGAGGCGGTTGGGTTGTCCCGGGAAGG